>JASFOZ010000035.1:0-16250 GCA_050116255.1 Desulfarculaceae bacterium | reverse complement strand
CTACACCGGTGACACCACGCAGGGCCTCGTAAACAGCCAGCACCTGCCCGGCGCTTTCCACCTCCACATCCAAGGTGACTGCCAGATATTTCCCGCCCGATGAAGCCCGAGACGACAGCTGCCGGCCATCCTGAAGAGGACCCAGAACCTTCTCCGCCGCCGCCTTCACCTCTTGCAGGAACCCTTCCCCTGCATAGCCAATGATCTTGAACATATAATCACAGGGGAACTTATGGAAACGGCCCAATAGATCCAAAGCATCTTTTTGGGATGAATCGCTCCCCGTATTTGGAGGGGGCTTGGTGCTGGACCGTTGCATTTGGGCTTGCCTTTGATTGAGTTATTCGGGTCTTATAAAAACAGACCCTTAAATACTAGCCCGGTCCGGAGATACTGTCAAAGACGGCCCTGTTCCCAGGTAAGCCGCTTGACAAGATAAATTCCCCTTTGCTAGTAAGGTTTATCTTAATGCAATTTTTAAATCCCGGCCGGTAAGAGCGCCTAAGGAGAGGCAACATGACCGTTAAACAAATCACAGTGCAGATGCCCAACAAACCGGGGCAATTGGCAAAGGTCAGTGATTTGATGGGCAAGGCTAAAGTCAACATACTGGCCTTGTTCGTCTCCACCACCACCCCAGGCGGGGACGGCCTCATGCGTTTCGTGGCCAATGATCCTGATAAGGCCGCCCGGGTACTGAAGGAAAAGGGGTGGAAGATTTCGGTGGAGGATGTAATCGCCGCTGAGACTCCCCACCACGCCGGCGGCCTACAGGCCTTTCTGAACCCCCTCAAAAAAGCGAATGTAAATGTAGAATATGTGTATCCCTGGATACAGAGCGGGGATGTGACCATACTCATTCTGGGGACCGACCAGAACCCAGAAGCCATCGCCGCCTTGCAAAAGGACTGGATCCGCCTCCACGGCGAAGAGCTCTACAAAATGTAACTAACCAGCTACTGAAAAAAGCCTGCCCGCCTTCAGCTGAGCACCCCACCCCAGCTTAAATCGGACCGGGCATCTCTAGCGCAGTAATCTTTCCAACATAGTTTTACAAAAAATTATTTGACATATTTACAATATATTACTATATTTCCGAATATGTACAATAATGAAAATAAGGAAACTTTGTCTCAGCTCTTCAAGGTATTGGGAAACTCCAATCGTTTAGCCCTGTTAGAGCGTCTGGCCAAATGCTGCGCCCCGGGAACGGTGTGGGAGCGAGAGGACTCCCAGGTGGCCAGTGTGGGGGACCTGTCCCAGGAGATGGCCTTGGCTCCCTCCACCACCTCCCGCTACCTGAAGGAACTGGTGCAGGCCGGTTTTATCCGCACGGAGCGCAGGGGCCAGAAAGTGGCCTGCTGGGTGGCCCCGGAAACCTTGAAGGAGTTGGCTGCCTACTTTCAAAAACTGGTGGACCTGTCTCCTGAATCCCAAACCGGGCCGCATACCGAGCCTGCTCCAGGAGATCAAACCATCAAGCAGGCGGTGCTTGACAAATACCGCCGAGCGGCAGAAGGGAAAAAGCAACCAGCCTCCTGTTGCTCCCCGGCATGCTGCAGTGGGGGGGCAGCCAGCCCCCAGGGCCTTCAGGATATCGCCTCGGCCATCGGCTACTCGCAGCAGGATCTGGACAGCGCTCCTCCGGGGGCCAATCTGGGCCTGGGGTGCGGCAATCCCCAGGCCATCGCGGCATTGCGCCCCGGCGAAGTGGTGGTGGACCTGGGCAGCGGCGGTGGCTTTGATTGCTTTTTGGCCGCCCGCCAGGTGGGGCCGTCAGGGCGGGTCATCGGAGTGGACATGACTCCGGAGATGATCGCCCGGGCCCGGGAAAACGCGGCCAAGGGAGGCTTTACCAACCTGGAGTTCCGCCTGGGCGAGATCGAGCACCTGCCGCTGGAGGATTCTACTGCTAACGTGATCATCTCCAACTGCGTTATAAACCTGGCGCCGGACAAGCAGGCAGTATATGCGGAGATGCACCGGGTGCTCAAGCCGGGAGGCCGCCTGGCCATTGCGGATGTGGTGGCAACCGCGCCCCTGCCCCCGGCCCTGAAAGAGAACCTGGACCTTTGGACCTCTTGCGCCGCCGGCGCTGTCCCTGTCAAAGAACTACATGAGATGCTGGCCCGCACCGGGTTTGCACAAATAGAGGTGGCTGTAGAAGAGGCCAGCCGGAACTTTATCCATGAATGGGCCCCAGGGGTCGAGCTGGACAAATATGTGGCCTCGGCCCGTATTCAGGCTATAAAACCGAATTCAATTTCCTGAACCGAAGTGTAGGCCAAAAGGGGCTGATCCATGGCAAGCAAGGATTACTTTGAAAAGGTCGCCGGTCAGTGGGACCAGATGCGGCAGGGTTTTTTCTCCGAGGCAGTGCGGGATAAGGCCCTGGAGGCCGGCGCCGTCAAACCCGGCGCCTTGGCCGCAGACATAGGCGCGGGCACCGGCTTTATCACCGAAGCCTTGCTGCAAAAAGGCCTGCGGGTGATAGCGGTGGATCAGTCGCCGGAGATGCTTGGGCAGATTAAAAACAAGTTCAGCCCCGAAGCCGCCCTGGACTGCCGCCAGGGAGATGATGCCAGCCTGCCCCTTACTGACGCGGAAGTGGATTACGCCTTTGCCAACATGTATCTGCACCACGTGGAGTCACCGACCGCAGCCTTAAAAGAGATGGCCCGCATACTCAAGCCGGGCGGGACTCTGGTCATAACCGACCTTGATGAACATCAGCATGAATTTCTGCGTGAAGAACAACACGACCGCTGGCTGGGATTCAAGCGCGAACATATTCAAACCTGGCTCCAAGAGGCGGGCTTGGAGCAGGTCTCGGTGGACTGTGTGGGCCAGAACTGCTGCGCTGATTCCCAGTGCGGCTGCGATCAGGCCAGTATCAGCATCTTTGTGGCCCAGGGCCAAAAGCCCTTATCTGAAGCAGCCCGTGTGGACAGTATTGAACAGGCCGCCGACCTCTTTGGTCAGGGTTTTGTCTGTAGCCAGGCCATACTGGCCGGATTCGGCCGGGAGTTTGGCCTGGAGCCTTCCCTGGGACTCCGTTTGGGCCGGGCCTTTGGCGGCGGGGCGGGAATGGGCCTGCCTTGCGGGGCGGTGCTTGGGGCTATGCTGGTTATGGGCCTGAAAGAAAAACAAATCGAGGCCAATGACCGTAAAGCCCGCATGGATGTGTACGAAAAGGTGCGGGAATTTTGCCGCCGCTTTGAGAGGCGAAACGGCAGCATTTGGTGCACCGATCTTTTAGGGGTGGATTTAGGCACCGAGACCGGCCGCAAAGAGGCCGCGGAAAAAGATCTTTTCCTCACCCATTGCCCGGGTTTTGTTAAAGACGCCGGCCAAATCCTCAAAGAGCTAATTTAAACCTTTGGTAATTTTTTTTGTCCATAGATTTTTTTGCCTCAATTTTATCTAAATCATTATGGCATAAGATATGGTTATTTAAGTCATTTTGATTGCCGCCTCTGTGCGGGAAATCCCCGGAAAATAACCGTGCAGGTTGGCCCTAAAACCGGGTGACTATTTTCCGTGGGCATTATTTACTCTTGACAGCAGGCATTGCTTGGGGATAAATAGCGCTTAATAATTTTTTCAGGTCAGAGATGATTACATCAACCCAACATATCCGTAATGCAGCCATGGTCATGTCCCAAAGCGGGAATGCTCCGGCCACGGCTGAGAGGTCCAATTGGTGGTGGTGGTGCACACCGGCGACGGTGTGGTACGCCCCGGGTTGTTCTGCTTAAGACCTGAAATCAACTAAAAATGGCGAACCCACCGTCTCTCAGACGGTGGGTTTTTTTATGTCCCGGCACTAGAGGAGTTAAAGATGAGCAGTTTGCAGGCAATAAGCACAGAGCTCTTAGGTGATCTGCAGACTCCGGTCTCGGCCTTTGTCAGCTGCTGCCAGGGCCGAGACGAAGCCTTTTTGTTTGAAAGCGGCGAAGCAGCGGAGAACTTCGGACGCTACTCCATTGTGGCCTGGGACTCGTCGGCCCGCCTCAGCCTTTATCAAGAAAGAACCGAGCTGGAGACCGAGGCCGGCCGGGAGATATACCCCTGGCAGGAGTTTTTTGACCTTGCTCAAAAATTGCAGGAAAGGCTGCAATGCCGCGACCTGCCTAATCTCCCCTTTGTGGGCGGACTGTGCGGCTATGTGGGATATGACGCGGTACGCCTGCTGGAGAATCTATCCCCGCCCCAGGAGCATCCCCTGCCCATAGCCGTGCTTTGGTTCCCCACCCAGTTTGTGGTGTTCGATAACTTCAGGCGCAAATTGACCTTGGTGGCCATTGCCCAGGATTCGGTAGAGGCCCGGGACAAGATCAAAGATATCCAGGGCCGGCTCAATCATCCGATCAGCCTCTCTTCGCGCCCGGCGCAGCTGGAGATCAAGGCCCCTTCCCGCAGCCGCTATCTGGAGTCTGTGCGCCAGGCCAAGAAATACATAATGGCCGGCGACATCTTCCAGGTGGTTCTGTCTGACAGCTTCAAGGGCAGCAGCAGTCTGAACCCCTTTAACGTTTACCGTTGCCTCAGGGTCAACAGCCCTTCGCCTTATATGTTCTATCTGAAGTCAGGCAACCTGCGCCTTGTGGGGTCCTCCCCCGAAACCCTGGTGAGGGTGGAACAGGGCCGGGTGATCATCAGGCCCATAGCCGGGACCAGGGGAAGACACTCTGATCCTGTCCGCGACCGGGAATTGGAAAAGGAATTGGTTGAGTCTGAAAAGGAGCGGGCCGAGCACATCATGCTGGTGGATTTGGCCCGCAACGACGTGGGACGGGTCTGCCGCTACGGGTCAGTGGCCGTGGACCCCCTGGCCACGGTAGAGCGGTTCAGCCACGTCATGCATATGACCTCACAGGTGGAGGGCGAGCTGAAGCCGGAGCTGACCGCCTGGGAAGCCTTTAAGGCCGCATTCCCGGCGGGAACGGTTTCCGGGGCCCCCAAGGTGCGCGCCATGGAGATCATCGACGAGTTAGAGAATTATGCCCGGGGCCCCTATGCCGGTGCCATCGGCTACTTCGGCCCCCAGGGCAACAGCGACACCTGCATCGGCATACGGATGATCCAATTTCTGGGGGATGAAGTCACGCTCCAGGTCGGCGCCGGCATTGTGGCCGATTCCATACCGGAAATGGAGTATCAGGAGATACAGGACAAGGCGGCCCAAGGCTTGGCGGCCCTGAATCAGGCGGCGGAGGGACTAAAATGATTTTGCTCATAGACAACTACGACTCCTTTACCTACAACATCGCCCAGGCCTTGGGTCAATTGGGACAGAGCCTCTTGGTGGTGCGCAATGACAAGCTTAAACTTGAAGATGTGAAAAAGCTTCAGCCCCGGGCCATAGTCATCTCCCCCGGTCCCGGCCGCCCCTCGGATTCAGGCATCACCTGCCGGCTCATAAAAGAATACGCCGGCCAGATTCCCATACTGGGGATCTGCCTGGGTCATCAGGCAATCGGAGAGGTCTTTGGTGGCCAGGTGACCAAAGCCCCCCAGCCTGTGCACGGCAAAACCGAAGAGATATTTCATGACGGCAAGGGCATATACCAGGGCCTGCGCAACCCCTTTAGGGCCACTCTTTATCATTCCCTGCACTTGCCAGAGCAGACCCTAGGCTCGCCCCTTGTGGTGAGCGCCTACACCATGGAGGGGAAAGTAATGGGAGTCCGCTGCCAGGACATGTCCCTGGAAGGGGTGCAGTTTCATCCCGAGTCCATCGCCACCAAGCCGGGCATGACCATCTTCCGTAATTTCCTGAGCACCTATGCCGTCTAAAGGCAGGCGGGACTGAAGTGGAGAAAAGCCCATGATCATCACCATGAAGAAAAACTGCCCCAAGAGCCAAGTAGGTGAGGTCATCGCCGCCTTAAGGGCTCTCGAGCTGAACCCGCACATAATAACGCCCGAACCCAGGATCGTGCTGGGTGTGGTGGATGAGATAAGCAGCGCCCAGGCGGAGCGGACCAAAGATGCGGTTGAACGGCTGCGCGGAGTGGAGGAGATCAACAGCTTTGAAAACTCCTGGAAGCTTGTCTCAAACAGCTTTCACCCTCAAGCCACCACCATAAAGCTGGGGGAGAAAATTCTGGGCGGCCCTGAGATTCTGGTTATGGCCGGTCCCTGTGCCGTGGAGTCGCAGTCAGGCTATCTCGAGGCCGCCCAAGCGGTCGCCGATCGCGGGGCCAGTGCCTTGCGCGGCGGCGCCTTCAAGCCCCGCACCAGCCCCTACTCTTTCCGGGGGCTGGGCGAGCAGGGCCTCAAGATCATGTCCCAGGCCCGGGAAATCACCGGCCTGCCCTTTGTCACCGAGGTGATGCGCGCCGCCGAGGTTGAGCTGGTGGCCGGTTATGCAGACGTTTTGCAGATCGGCGCCCGCAATATGCAAAACTTCAGCCTCTTGGAAGCGGTCGGCGACTTGGACATACCGGTGCTTCTCAAACGGGGCATGATGGCCACCCTCAAGGAGCTGCTGCTTTCGGCAGAATATATCCTGGCCCGGGGAAACGGCCAGGTAATGCTCTGTGAGCGCGGGGTGCGCACCTTTGAGACCGCAACCCGCAACACCCTGGATATCTCGGCGGTGTGTGTGCTCAAACAACTGACCCACCTGCCGGTGGTGGTGGACCCCAGCCACGCCGCCGGAAAACGCGAATACGTCCCCGGCCTGGCCGCGGCCGCCGTTGCCGCCGGGGCTGACGCCTTGATGGTGGAGGTGCATCCTCAGCCGGATAAGGCGCTTTCCGATGGCAGGCAAAGCCTCACCCTGCCCGGTTTTGCCGAGATGATGGATTGCCTGCAAAAAGTCGCCGGAGCAGTTGGGCGCAGCATTACTGGTCCCAAACTAAAGAAACCCACCCAGGCAAAACTGGCGGAGGCGCTGTGATCTCTGGGGAAAGCATACTGGCCAAGGGCCCAAATAAACCGGGGTTCGTGCCTTTTTTAGTGGAGAACCGTACATGCAGTTAATGCCCTCAATAAAGGCCTGGTGCTGGTGGAGCTTCTGGTGGTGCTGGAGCACCAAAGGGAAGCAGTCTGTCCTCATCTAGGCAATAGCCCCCAAAAGACCCCAAAGGCCGCGGACAGACTGCTGAGACCGCGGCCTTTTTTTATTGCTTATAAGGGAGCCGACCATGATCAAGAAAGCGATTGCCAGGGTAGTTGAAGGGAAAAGCCTGAGCGAAGGCGAGATGTCCGATGCCATGGCCGAGATATTCGCGGGGAGGGCATCCCCGGCCCAAATCGGGGCTCTGCTCATCGCCCTGCGCATGAAGGGCGAAAGCCTGGCCGAAATCACCGGCGCCGCCAAGGCCATGAGGGCCGCGGCCCTGCCCGTACCCACCAAGGCCCGCAGCTTGGGCCAGAGCCTGGTGGATATCGTGGGAACCGGCGGAGACGCCACCGGAACCTTTAATGTCTCCACCACCACCGCCTTTGTGGTCGCAGGGGCGGGGCTGCCGGTGGCCAAACACGGCAACCGGGCGGTGAGTAGTTCTTGCGGCAGCGCCGATCTCATCGAAGCCTTGGGTATACCCCTGGATATTCCGCCCCAACTGACTGGCCAATGTATAGATCAGGTGGGCATCGGCTTTCTCTTTGCGCCGGTCCTCCACCGGGCCATGGGCAATGCCATCGGACCCCGCCGGGAGATCGGGCTACGCACCATCTTCAACCTCCTGGGGCCTCTGACCAACCCGGCCGATGCCAACGTGCTGGTGGTGGGGGTTTATGATCCCGGCCTCTGCCCGCTCTTGGCCGAGACCCTGGACCGCCTGGGGGCTGAATGCGCCTATGTCATCCATGGCGAGGGCGGTTACGACGAAGCCACCGTCACCGGCAACACCTGGATCAGCTATATGGCCGGAGGGAGCCTCTGCCAATCAGTGGTGACGCCGGAGGATGTGGGCCTGTGCCGGGCAAAGGGGCAAGACCTTCGCGGAGGCAGCCCCCAGTCCTGCAAGGACTTCACTCTGGAGATTTTGCATGGGGCCCCAGGCCCCAAACGGGACATGGTGCTCTTGAACGCAGCCTGCGCCCTGAAGGCGGCGGGCCAGGCCTCTGATCTGAAGGAGGGGGTTGCCCTGGCGGCGGCATCCATTGACACCGGCGCCGCCTTGGCCAAATTGGAGGCCCTGCGCGAAATGGTGCAACGCAACCACTGCCAGGATCAGGAGCATGCATCATGAGCCTCTGCCAGTCGCCTGTCCTGAACCGCATTGTGGAGGCCAAAAGAAAAGAGGCCGCCCGGCTGAAACAATACCCTGGCGCCCCCCAGTTGCAGCGGCAGGCCCAAGCGGCCCCTGCGCCCCGGAACTTCCTGGGGGCCCTCAAGCAATCCGCCGGTGCTGCGGTGATAGCCGAGATAAAGCGCCGCTCACCTTCAGCCGGAGTGCTGACAGATTCCGTGGACGTGAGCCAAAGGGCCCTCATGTACCAGGCCGGCGGGGCGGCGGCCATCTCGGTGCTTACCGAAGTTTCGCATTTCAGGGGCAGCCTAACAGACCTGGGCCAGGCCAAGGCGGCGGCAGGCCTGCCCATCTTGCGCAAGGATTTCATCGTGGACCAGGTCCAAATCTTTCAATCCCGGGCCGCAGGCGCGGACGCGGTGCTTTTGATTGCCGCCATCCTCCAGAGGCAGCAACTTAGGGACCTGTATCAGGCCTGCACCAGCTTGGGTATGGACGCCTTGATCGAAGTTCATGAACCTGCGGAATTGGACCGGGTCTTGCCCCTGGATCCGCCCCTGGTGGGCATCAACAACCGCAATTTGAAAACCTTGGAAGTGGATATAGGCATATGCCGCTCCCTGCGGCCTTTGATTCCCCCCTCCGTAACCGTGGTCGCAGAAAGCGGCGTCAGCTCGCCTGAAGATGTCGCTGTTTTGAAAAAGGCGGGCCTGGATGCCTTTTTGGTGGGAACGGCCTTGATGAGAAGCAACAACCCCCAGGCCATGGTCCGGTCCTTGGTTGCAGATGGAGGCGGCTGATGGTGAAGGTAAAAATATGCGGCATCACCAGGCGTGAAGACGCCCTGGCCGCAGCCAGGCTAGGGGCAGACGCCCTGGGGTTTGTGTTCGCCCCCAGCCCCCGCCGGGTCTCTGCCGAGCAGGTGCGTGACATCACCAAAGCCTTGCCGCCGTTTATCCTCAGGGTGGGGGTGTTCGTAAACCAGCCCCTGGAGGCAATGATCTATATCCGCCGGTATTGCCGTCTGGATGCAATCCAGCTCCACGGGGACGAGGATGAATCCATAGTGGAGGCCCTCAGCGGGCGGGTGCTAAAGGCCCTGCGCCCTGAAGCGGGACGCACAGACCTGGCCCGGGCCTTTCCCAAGGCCTGCCTTCTTTTGGATACCACATCGCCAGAGGCCAGGGGCGGCAGCGGGCAGACCTTCAACTGGGAGCTGGCCGTAGAACCGGCCCGTCTGCGCCCCCTGATTTTGGCCGGAGGCCTGACCCCGGAGAACCTGCAACAAGCCATAACCACCGTACAACCCTATGCCGTGGATGTGTCCAGCGGCATAGAAACCAAACCAGGGAGAAAAGATCATGAACGCATGGCCGAGTTTATCAAACGCGCCAAGAGATGCTGAGGACCTGCCCGGCCAGGAAGGCCGGTTCGGCCCCTATGGAGGCCGTTACGTGCCCGAGACCCTGATGCCGGCACTACAGGAGTTGACCCGCGCTTATCATGCCGCCTGCGCTGACGCGGCCTTCCAGGATGAACTGGACGAACTGCTCCAAGACTATGCCGGCAGGGAGACCCCTCTTTACGAAGCCAAGCGCTTAGCGCACAAGCTGGGCGGGGCCCGTGTTTTCTTAAAGAGGGAGGATTTAACCCACACCGGCGCCCACAAGATAAACAACGCCCTGGGGCAGGCATTGTTGGCCAAGGGCATGGGCAAAACCCGCCTTATCGCAGAGACCGGAGCCGGGCAGCACGGAGTGGCCGTGGCCACTGCCGCCGCCCTGTTGGGCCTGGAGTGCGTCGTCTACATGGGCACTCTGGACATGGAGCGGCAGGCCTTGAACCTGATCCGCATGAACATGCTCGGAGCCAGGGTGGAGCCGGTCTCAACCGGCAGCCGCTCGCTAAAAGATTCTGTGAACGAGGCGGTGCGGGACTGGGTGACCAATGTGGGGAATACCCATTACATCATCGGCTCGGTGATCGGCCCCCATCCCTTTCCTCTGATGGTGCGCGGCTTTCAGTCCGTCATAGGCCAGGAGGCCAGAAGACAGATTTTGCATCGCCTGGGACGCCTGCCCCAGGCGGCAGTGGCCTGTGTGGGTGCGGGCAGCAATGCCCTGGGCCTGTTTCATGCCTTTCTTAAGGACCCAGTGGATCTCTATGGCGTGGAGGCGGGCGGGCTGGGCCTATCTAGCGGACAGCATGCCGCCAGTCTTTGCGCCGGCCGTCCCGGGGTTTTGCACGGGGCCCTACTTTATCTGCTGCAGGATGACCACGGCCAGGTGACCGAGGCCCATTCCATCGCCGCCGGTTTGGATTACCCAGGGGTGGGGCCGGAGCACAGCCATCTCAAGGATCGTCAGCGGGTTCAATACACAGCCGTAACTGACCAGGAGGCGGTGGAGGCATTTGCGATGCTGGCCCGAAGTGAGGGCATCATTCCCGCCCTGGAAAGCTCTCATGCCCTGGCATTTGTGAGCAAGCTGGCCCCCCGCATGGATAAGAAAGAGGCAATCCTGGTGTGTTTATCAGGCAGGGGCGACAAAGACGTGGCCCAAGTGAGTTCCTATCTGGAGGCGCAATCATGAACCACAGCATCAAAGAACAATTTGCAAAGGCCCGCGACCAAAACCGCGCCGCCTTCATCCCCTTTCTCAGCGGCGGCTATCCGCATAGACAAACCTTCCTGAGCCTTCTCAGGCTGCTGGATCAAAACGGCGCTGACATCATTGAGGTGGGAATACCCTTTTCCGATCCCCTGGCCGACGGCCCTGTAATCCAGCGCTCCAGCCAACTGGCCCTGGATGCCGGAGTTACACCGGCGGAGGTCCTGGAGCTTCTGGCCCAGGCCCGGGGAGACCTGGACGCCGCCTTAGTGGTCATGACCTACTGGAACCCGGTGCTGCAGATGGGGGTGGAGACATTCGCCCACCGCGCCAATGAGGCCGGCGTACAGGGAGTGATTGTGCCGGACCTGCCTGTGGACGAGGCGGATGACTGGAGAGAGGTGGCTGTGGAGTATAACCTTGACACCATCTTCATGGTGGCCCCCACCACTCCGGAGCCCAGGGCCCGGGCCATCGCTGAAGCCAGCCGGGGATTCGTTTACTTTGTCTCCATGACCGGTGTAACCGGAAGTGCGTTGACCTTGGAGCCGGAGATTTTGGCCCAGATCGGCAGGGTCCGCCAAATGAGCGATTGCCCGGTGGCGGTGGGTTTTGGCGTGAGCAACGCCCAGCAGGCCCAAAAACTGGCCCCGGTTGCTGACGGGGTGATCGTGGGCAGCGCCTTAATGAAAATGCTGCTCAACGCCGAAACCCCGGAGGCAGCCGTAACCGGGATGGAGGCCTGGGCCGTTGATTTCAGGCACGGATTAGAACGCTCATGACCTAGTCAGGCCTTAAAGTAACCCAAGCAATCCCAGGGTTGTATTTTAACCCTGGGATTGCTTGTAACTATGGTCAAGCGGGCTTGCAGTAAGCCCGGCAACTTTTTAGTTGCAGCCGTTCATGGGTGCGCCCACACAGGACTGCGAGGCCGCGTTCCAGGATTCGCAATCAAAATGACACTTCTTATCCGCGGCCGAAGGCACGATAGCACCCTTAATCACGTCGCAACCCGTAGTGAGCCAGGCCCGGTTGGGGCCGTAGACCCGGATTATGATCTCGCCGTCCACAGGCATAATATTGGCGTTACAGGCCGCCTGGTTGGAAATGCTGCCATTATAATGAATCATCTCATACTGCCCTTTTTGATAGTTCCAAACCTGGTGAGTCCAGGGCAGCTGCACATCCACCTGCAAAAAAGCCAGGTCGTAACCCGGCTCCTCCACCGGATCTCCCAATTGAACCGTCACGGTGGAGCCGGTTTCGGATATGTCGTAGGTGGTGGTCCGGGAGAGAGTGAGGCTGTCCGTGTCAAAGAAGCGGCCTCCGATCACCTGGATGCCTTGGTCGCATTGGAAGGTTAGGGTTGCACCAGCCCAGGCAGAGGTAAATGAAATCATACTCACCAGGCAGGCCAAGGTTAATATGCACATAGTCTTTTTCATGAAAATGCTCTCCTAGGCTTGAGTTTTCAGCTCCATAACCTCAAACATCATCTTATCATAAACTTGCCGGATGAAAGACCAGGTGGCGGACCTCTTTAATAATCTCAAATTGGACCATCTCCACGAAATCATAACCCTACCGCTGTCCCGGCCAAGACGCTAAAATAGAGTCCAGATCCGGCGTACTGCCCCGCACAAATGTGTTAAACGCATTTATAAAGGTACCCAGCCTCTATCGGCTGAGTGGGATTGATTGGTTTAGTTTATATCACCATGTGTCTACAGATCATAAGGAGAAGAAAGTGGCCAATCTGGAGGTAGATTTTTGTGGAGTAAGGATAAAGAACCCGGTTGTGGCGGCTTCGGCCGAACCCACCCTGAATGCGCACAATATGGCCAAATGCATCGACGCCGGGGCCGGCGGGGTCATTGCCAAAACCATGAGCGACTCCCCGGATATGCGCGAACTCACCACCCGGTCCAAATGGCGCTTTCTCAATGAGAAGCACGAGGTCTGCCGGGGCAAGGTGCCACGCGCTTTCAGCCTCTACGGCCGCTCGGGCCTGGCCCTGGAGCCCCCGGAAGAATTTTTGCCTGAGGTGGAAAAGGCGGTTAAATACGCGGCCAAGCAGGACGCAGTGGTGATTGGTTCGGTGGGCTCAACCACCACCGAGGGCTGGGTTACCCTGGCCAAACAGATGGAAGGGACCGGGGTGCCTTTATTGGAGTGTAATTTCGGTTGCCCCCATCCCCACATGATGCCCGGAGTGCGTACCGGCATGGAGGTGGGCCAGGACTTTGATTATGCCTGTGAGGTGACCAAGGCTGTGTGTGATGCGGTGAGCATACCGGTGATGATTAAAGTCACTCCTCAGGTCACCAGCCTCATCGATTTCGCTGGCCGCCTGAAACAGGAGGGAGCCCAGGCTGTCACCTTGACCAACCGCTTCATTGGCTTTGTGCCCGACATCGAGACGGGAAAGCCCCTGATATACGGCCAGGCCGGCGTGGGAGGCCCTTGGATTAAACCGCTCACACTGCGCTGGATTCACAATATCCACCAATTTTACAAGGATGAATTATTTATCGCCGGCACCAACGGGGCTTATGACTGGCGGGATTTGGTCATGTTCATCATGTGCGGAGCCCACATCGTGGAGATGTGTTCGGCGGTGATGGTATATGGCTATGAATGGCTGGGCAAACAAGTGGCCGGCCTGGAAAAATGGATGGACGAAAAGGGGCATGCCTCGCTTACCGATATTTTGGGGGTGGCCTCGGATGCAGCCATACCTTATGCTGATATGCCGCCGGAGAAGGCATCGGTGGTTGAGGATATCTGTATAAACTGCGGGCGCTGCCTTAATGCCTGTTTTTATCAGGCCATGCAACCCGGTGAGGAGGCGACCTGGGTAAAGCAGGAAAATTGTGTAGGCTGCGGAGGATGCTATTCCGTATGCCCGGCCCAAGGGGCGATTGAGATCAATCCGGCCTGAAGGCGTTAGCAGATATTTGAAAAGGGCCGTCCTGGATTTTTTCAACCGCAATATGGCAAAACCAGCGGGGTACCCCAAGCAAGCAAGTGCTTGCTTGGGGTAATTTCATGGCCCGCCCAGCAGTCTATTTTTCAACTACCTGCCGGGGGGGAGTTGAGCCTTGCGGATGTCTCATCTGCATGGGAAGACTCCTTTCATTGTTTGGTTTATATAGCGCCTAGGCGGTCAGCCCCTTACAGGGCCCGGACCTTTTCAATTAGCATTCCCGCATATGGTCGCGGCAGTCGTTCCCCATGATTCTGCCTTGTTTCTCTCTCTTGCCCAGAGAACACAGAAATTCCGCAATCGATCCACAAAGACGGTTGACACAGGCCGCCTCGAAATAATAATGTATTTATAATAAATTATTATTTATTATGATTTGCGCCGATATCCGTTTAAATAACAAGAAGTTATCCTGTTGACATGAGAAAACCGATCAAAAAAAGAGCCTTGCACGAATACATAGTAGACAATCTGGTGGACATGATCCTCACCGGCGAATTGACCGAAGGGGAAAAGATAAACGAGCAATACCTGTGCGATACGCTGGAAATCAGCCGGACGCCCCTGAGGGAAGCCCTGCGAGTCCTGGGTGCGGAGGGGCTGGTGGAGTTGATTCCCCAACGTGGTCATTTCGTGGCCAAACCGACATTTGATGAGGTCTTGGATATGTTCGCGCTCATGGCGGTGTTGGAGGGCTTCTGTGCCCGCGAAGCAACGCAAAAAATGAGTGACGAGGATCTGAAAAAGTTGAAGAAACTACACGAACAACTGGAGTTGGCTTATAAGAATGATAATCAAAAGACCTATTTGGATTACAACAACCAACTGCACTTATTTTTACAAGATTTGGCGAGTAATGTAATCGCAAACCAAGTCGTTCTGGGTTTACGTAGAAGGATGCTTCTTTTTAGGTATAAGACATTAAACTTGGAAGGAAGATTCAAACACTCTATTGAAGAGCATCGCGAAATAATCAAAAGCATTGAAGGTAGGGATCCTGATGAAGCCGAAAAAACGATGAGAAATCATATTAAAGAGCAGGCAGAGGTGCTGAAGATACTAAACGCCAGGCAAGATCTGGATGATAATTGAGTGTCTATAAAAAATATCTTTTACCCCGAAAGTCTTATTTGAAAAATCTATATATAGTAAATAAACGGCTGGCTATCAAGCGCTACTACACCGATTAAAGGTTGCCTCTATATTTTAAGGATCACCCCGAAATAACTCTAAGGAGGTTCAACATGGCAAAAAGGTTCGTTTTTTTGGTGGTAGTGCTTTCGCTTTTGGCTGGTTTATTGATCTGCTCCACGTCGTTTGCCTCGTCCAAGGTGCTGAAAATATCTCACCAATGGGCCAAGGGTGACATAAGGGATCTTTGGGTGAGGCAGTGGGTGGACTTGGCCACAAAAAAGACCGGCGGGCAATTAAAGTTTGAGATTTATCCCGCTCAATCATTATTCAAGGCCAAGGCCCAATTCGACGCCATGCGCAAAGGAGCCCTTGACGGTTGTTGCCTGCCTTTCATATACCTATCCGGCAAGATTCCCGCTTATTCCATAACCTCGATGCCCTGCCTGGTCAAAACCGCAAAACAAGGCACCGCCTGGGGTAATAATGAAATAGGCAAAAGGCTGGACGAGATCGGCAAAAAGAATGGTTTTACCACCACGTCCTGGGGCTGCATAATGGGCAGCATAGGAAGTAAAGATAAAGCTATTTTGAAGCCATCGGATCTAAAAGGCTTCAAGGTGCGCGGCGCCGGCAAGCCCATGGAAGAAATGCTCAGGGCCGGAGGGGCAGCCATAACCAGCATGCCCTCCACCGAGATTTATTTCGCTCTTCAAACCGGCACCCTCAATGCCCTAACCACTACCTATTCTTCCTTCCTCTCTTTCAGGCTTCACGAGGTTTTAAATTTCCTTACCATCTCAAAGGGCTATGGCATTTTTTATGCCCACCACGGCCTCTTGCTGGCCAACAAAACCTGGGACAAATTAACCGCCGACCAACAAAAAGCCCTGTCCCAGGCGGGCAAAGAGGTGGAGCCTTATATGCTCAAGCTGGCCAATGGAATTTTGGATAAATGTGCCCAAACCTTTGGCAGAGCAAATGTTAAGCTGCACAATCTTACCGAAGAAAATTATAATAAGTGGCTTGAGCTGGCCAAAAAGACCTCTTTTAAAACCTATGCCGCGAAAGTAAAAAACGGACAAAAGCTTCTGGATTTGGCCCTTTCTGTTAAGTAGATTATTGTATCTGTGATGATTTTATAGCTTGTTTGGGCAATTGAATAAGCCATTCTTTTGCCCAAACAATTCTTTTCATCTCAAAAATTGAGGTGGCGAGATGATCTACGCCGTGTTTGAAAAAAACGTCAATTGGCTGGCCAGATTATTGGGATATTTGGGAGCTTTGGCGGTATTGGCCTCCACGGTCATCCTGAGC
>JASFOZ010000034.1:0-16330 GCA_050116255.1 Desulfarculaceae bacterium | reverse complement strand
TGTCATAGACCAGGGCCTGGGCCGCGCCTTGGGGGGCCACTATCACCGGCCGGTCGTGCAGGCCGGACTCAGTGAGCCGCTCCACCGCCACCGCGAAGTCGGCCACGTTGAGGTGGAGGACGGTCCTTCCTGCGTAATTATTTGTTTTTACAGTACTATACACCATGGTATTCATTGGGGCAGGGGCATTAAGCATGCATCTGGCTGATAGATTCAGAATACCAGCGATTAAATTTATAGTCAACAAATGTATAGCTATAATGAACGAATCACTCGGCCCTGATGGGGCGGTTGTGGTCCTGCCGCTGCCCGGAGGAGACGTCAAAGAGGCCGATGCATTTTTAGATTGTGGGGGATGGGGGGGGTAGGGCCTGCTAAAATTCTGATAAACCAAAATCGGCCAGTCGCTAACAGCAGCTGGCCGATTTCAGCAGATATTTGTGGTGCCGTCGGCCGGATTTGAACCGGCACGGGTCGCCCCACCGCCCCCTCAAGACGGCGTGTCTACCAATTCCACCACGACGGCACAGACAATACTACTTGGTTCCTGATTGGGAACTGGGTGCTGGTTGCCCGGTGGCCGGCTTGGCCGGAGCCGGACTTGCCGGCGCGCTCTGGGCCGGCGGGTTTGCCTGCTCCATTACCGAGGCCGGTCCGCTGGTCTTATTAAAGACAAAGGCCAGGCCCAGGGAAGTAAGCATGAAAAGCACCGCCACCGCTGTGGTCATCTTGGCCAGGAAGGTAGTGGCCCCGGCGCTGCCGAATACCGTCTGGGAAGATCCGCCGAATGCGGCGCCAATGGAGGCGCCTTTACCGGTCTGCAACAGCACCACCAGGATCAAACCCACACAAGCCAGAAAATGAAGAATAAAAACAACCGTCATGGTCTTCCTTTATACCAAGGCCCCTGCGAGCCTGCCACTTTTAGACAGGGCCTGCAAAGCCTGCCTGGAAATTTAGGGTGCACGGTTAAGCAGCCTTGATAATACCCAAAAAACTCTCAGCATTCAAGGATGCCCCCCCTACCAGGGCCCCATCAACCTCAGGCTGACCCAAAAGGCCGGCCGCATTGGCCGGCTTGACGCTCCCTCCATACAGGATTCGGCAGGAGTCCGCAACCTCTTTGTCAAAACGCCAGGTTAGCCAGTTACGGATCTGGGCGTGCGCCTGGTTGGCCTGCTCCTCGCTGGCGGTGAGGCCGGTGCCTATGGCCCATACCGGCTCATAGGCCAAAATCATCCCGGCCATGGCCTTGGTCTCCAATCCGGCAAAGGCCCCGGCCAATTGGCTCTCCAACACCCCCTGGGTCTGGCCGCTTTCTCTTTCATCTTTGGTCTCGCCCACGCAGACTATGGGCTTCAGCCCATGGCGCAGGGCCGCGCCCAGGCGCATGGCCACGGTCTTTTCGCTTTCATGGAAAAATTGGCGCCGTTCCGAATGGCCGATTATCACGTGGGTGGCCCCGCAGCTTAGCAGCATGGGTGCGCTGATCTCGCCGGTGTAGGCGCCCTCGTCCTCCCAGAACAGGTTCTGCCCGGCCACCAAAATCTTGCCGCCGGACACAGTGCGCACCACCGCCTCCAGGGCGGTAAAGGGCGGGGCCACCAAGACCTCCAAATCGTCGCGCATAAGGCCTGACTGAATCTCCGAGGCCAATTCGGCCGCTTCTTGGGGGGTCTTGTGCATTTTCCAGTTTCCGGCCACCATGAGCTTTCTAGGCATGGGATCAGCTCCTTCCCGTCATAAGAAAGGCGAAGAACAGGATCAAGGCTGTGAAGAGAAGCAAAAACAGCCTGTCCAGCGCCGTTTTGATTATCTCAGAATTTTGCTCCGGTTTTTGCTTGTGGAGGCCTTTCCCGGTCAGCACCGCTTTGTAGACGATAACTAGGCCGGCTGTCAGCATTCCCACCAAGGCCAGGGGGGTGGATACCTGGGGCGGCAGGGAAAATAGATCAGACATATAATTCTCCTTGGTGAAAAGAAGATTTTTGCCTTCTATTAATGCCGCGGGGGATATGCCCGGGCAAACGCACCCGGCGATTTATTTGTGATTTACCTCCAAGTGGGTGTTTCCGCCCAGCGCCTTCATAGCGGGCAGCTCTTCTCCGGTAAGTAAGGCCAAAAAGGCCCCGCCGCCTGTGGAGATATAGCTGACGTTTTCATTTTCCCCGGCCCGGGACACGGCCACGTCGGTATCACCGCCTCCGATGATGGTGAGGGCGTATGATTGGGCCATGGTGCTGACCATGTTATAGGTCCCCCGGGAAAAGGCGTCCATTTCAAAGGCGCCCATGGGCCCGTTCCAGATGATGGTTTTGCAGTCAGCCAGGGCCTCCCGGTAGAGGAGGCTGGTGGCCGGGCCTATGTCCATAACCATCCAGTCCCTGGGGACATCCTGCACGGTTACCAGCTTGGTCTCGGCCTTGCGGTCAAAACGGTCCGCGCTCACGCAGTCAACCGGAATGAACGTCTTAACGCCTTCGCGTTTGGCCCGGCGCATGAGCATATTGGCCACAGGCACCAATTCGTGTTCGTAAAGGCTTTTGCCCACATCGATGCCCACGCTCATGAGAAAGGTGTTGGCCATGGCGCCGCCGATCAGGATCTTGTCCACATGGCCCAGAAGATTCTCCAGGGCGGGCAGCTTGGTAACGGCCTTGGCCCCGCCGATAACGGCGGCCAAGGGCCGGGCAGGGTCCACCATGGAGCGCCGGAAATAATTAAGCTCCTTTTTCATGGTGAATCCGGCCACGCTAATGGGGGCAAACTCGACTATGCCCGCCACCGAGGCATGCTCCCGGTGGGCCACGGCAAAGGCGTCGTCCACATAGATGTCGCAAAGGCGGGCCAGCGCCTTGGCGAATTCAGGGTCATTTAGGGTTTCACCAGGCTCAAAACGCAGGTTCTCCAGCATCAGCACCTCGCCGGGACCCAGTTTTGAGACCATTTTCTCCACTTCCGGCCCGGTGCATTCCGGCGCCAGTTTGACGTCCTTTTGCAGCAGCCGCCCCAAACGCCGGGCCACCGGGCCCATGGAAAGGGCAGGCACCTTCTTCCCCTTGGGCCGGCCCATGTGCGAGGCCACCACCACCTTGGCGTTTTCGTCCAGGCAATAGTTGATGGTAGGCAAGGCGGCGCGGATGCGGTTGTCGTCGGTGATGTTGCCGTCCTCATCCAGGGGGACGTTGAAATCAACCCGGATGAAAACCCTCTTATTCTTAAGGTCGATTTCGTTTAGGTATCTCACGGTAATGCACCTCTTTACATCTGCGCGGCGATATAGGCCGCCAAATCAATCAAACGGCAAGAAAATCCCATCTCATTGTCATACCAGGCCAGCACCTTGACCATGCGCCCCTCCATCACCTGGGTCAAAGGTGCGTCCACAATGGCGGAATAGGGGTTGGAGGTATAATCCACTGACACCAGCTCCTCATCGGTCACATTCAGGTAGCCCTTCATGGGGCCTTCCGCTGCCTGGCGCAGGGAATCGTTAACCTGTTCTGGGGAAACCTCTTTTTGCACGCGGCAGGTTAAATCCACCAAGGAGACATCCGGAATGGGCACCCTGATGGACATGCCGTCCAGGCGGCCGGCAAGCTCGGGGATGACTTCGGTGACCGCCTTGGCCGCGCCGGTGGTGGTGGGAATCATGGACACGTGGGCTGCCCGGGCCCGGCGGATGTCCTTGAGGGAGCCGTCCAAGATGCGCTGGCTCATGGTGACGGCATGCACCGTGGTCATCAGGCCATGCTCGATGTCAAAGGAGTCATGGAGCACCTTGGCGATCGGCGCCAGGCAATTGGTGGTGCAAGAGGCATTGGACACGATCCGGTGCTTGGCCGGGTCATAGTTTTGGTGATTGACGCCCATGACCAAGGTGGCGTCCATGCCTTTGCCCGGAGCACCCAAGATCACCTTTTCCGCGCCCATCTGACAGTGGCCCTGGCAGGCATCGGCGGTCTTGAATTTGCCGGTGGTCTCCAGGACCAACTTAACCCCCAACTCCTGCCAGGGGATATTCTCAGGGCCCGGCTGGCGGGTGATGGCCACTTTGCGGCCGTTGATTATTAGTGTGTCATCCTCATACCCGACCTCACCCTGATAGGTGCGGTGCACAGAATCGTATTTAAGAAGATGGGCCAAAGTCTTGGTTTCAGCACGGGCGTTGACTGCAATCAGCTCCAGGCCTTCGTGTCCTGTCCCCAGGATTCGTGTTAAAAGCCTGCCCACACGGCCGAAACCATTTATTCCCACCTTAACCGCCATAATAATCACCTCCTACAGGCAAAGAGAACAGCCGTTCGTTCCCCGGGGATTTTAGAACCACTGATCAAAAAATTAGGAAGAATATCAGACAATCCCAGCGCCCAAACTTCACCTGCGGCATCAGCCTTTGGTGCTTAGGCCGGTTTACACCGGCAAGGCGGTTAGGGATTGGTCCTATTTTGATGATAACTTATAAGCTATTGGCCGCGGCGGTCAAGATATTTCCCGTCAGGGGGGGCGGCGGCCTGTTGGCAGGTCTTTTTTCAGCCTAATTAGGCCGAAAAGCGGCGAGGTCGCAGTTCAACAAAAGGGCGTCTTCACCTTCCAGGGGATAGTATCCCGGCCGCCGGCCCACCTCCTTGAATCCCAGGGAGGCATAAAGCCGGCGGGCGGCCAGGTTGGAAGGGCGCACCTCCAGCGTGGCCAGGACGCAACCTTTTTCCCTGGCCTGTTCCAGGCCGGTAATCAAAAGGTAACGGCCCACCCCTTGCCTGCGGAAATCCGGATGCACCGCGAGATTTTGGACCTGGACCTCGTCGGCCGCCAGCCAAAGGCAGAGATAACCCAGCAGGCGGCGTGATTGAGTGCCCAGGCAGGCCAGGGTGAGGGCACAGGGGTGACGCAACTCAGCCTCAAAGAGGCGCCGGGGCCAAGGCTGCGTAAACGAAACCTTTTCAATGCCTGAGACCTGGTCAAGATGGTCCGGACGAAGGCGTGTAACCAAACACCCCATGCCCAAAGGCGCGGAGTTCATGAGGACAATAGCTCTCCAGCCACGGAAATGGCATCCTTGCCCGCTTGACAGACCTGGCGGGCCAGCTCCGCCAGGGGCAGTTTTTCTCTGGAGGTGGCGGCCTTGATTATCATGGGCAGGTTGACGCCTGTGACCACTTCCACCCGGTCCTGCTCCAGATGAGCCAGGGAGATATTATTGGGCGTGCCTCCAAACATGTCGGTCAGCACCAATACGCCGTCGGGGTCACGCAGGCGTTTGATCATTTTTTCAAGCTGCTTTTGCAGAACTTCAGGGACCTGGCTGGCCTCAACCGCCAGGGTCTCGGTGCGCTCCATTTTACCCAGGATGAATTCGGCAGCTCCCACGAGTTCCCGGCCCAGGCGCGAGTGCGTGATTACCAGCAGGCTTATCAAGACAATTTCTCCATACACCTATTATGCCGCTCTGAGGCGGACAAACAAGTGATTAGTACGCATCCTGCTCAACAAAACTTAGCCCAAATCGATGTCCCGGTGACGCAGGGTTACACTATGCTCGGGACTGTCAAGTTTGCGCGCCAGCCATTCGCCGACGGCCACGGAACGATGTCTCCCGCCGGTGCAGCCGATGGCGATGGTGATTTGGCTTTTGCCTTCCTGTTGGTACTCAGGCAGGAGAAAATCCAATAAATCGCTGAATCGGCTGAGAAATACACCAGTTGCCTTCTTTTGAAAAATGAAATCTACCACCTGTTGATCTCGGCCGTCAAGCGCTTGCAGGCTATCCACAAAATAGGGGTTGGCCAAAAAACGCACATCCATAACTAGGTCTGCTTCAGCAGGGAGTCCGTGTTTATAGCCAAAGGTGATGAGGTTGATCTGCAATCCGGCCCGTGAGATCCGTTGGGAGAATAATCTGGTTATTTCCGCGCGCAGCTCATGCACGGAATAACGGCTGGTGTCCACCACCTGACTGGCTTGTTCCTTAAGGCCAGCCAGGAGTTTTCGCTCTTTTTTGATGCCGTCGATCACCGCCTGTTTGCCGGCCAGGGGGTGTTGCCTCCTGGTTTGGGAATAGCGACGGAGCAGGGCCTCGTCCTTGGCCTCCAAAAACAGGACATCCAGCTCTACGCCCTTGTTATGCAATTCGTGCAGTATTTTGGGGAATTTTTCCACAAAGCCTTGGGCGCGCACGTCCATGACCAGGGCTGCCCGGAAATCTGAGTTGGCATAGTCAAGGGGGAGATTGACAAAGGCCGGCAGCAGGTCTATGGGGAGGTTATCCACCGCATAGTATCCAACGTCCTCCAGGGCCTTGAGGGCGGTGGATTTGCCTGAGCCGGAGAGGCCGGTGATGACGACAAAGCGGGCCTGGTTCCGGCTGGCCTGAGTGGACATGGCCTTTCCCCGCAGCGGTGGCTATTCAGAGTGATGCTCCGGCTAAGACGGAACTAAAACTCCTCGTCTTGAGACTGAATCACGGAATAGATCGAATCCCCGTCTTTGGCCTCCATAAGGTCATGACGCACCACATGGCTTTTGAGCAAACGCGAGATCCGGGCCAAGGCCTTCAGGTGGACGCCGGCGGATTGTTCCGGGGCCATAACCAGAAAAAACAAATGCGCTGGTTTGCCGTCCAGGGAGTCGAAATCCACCCCAGAGGTGGAGCGGCCAAAAGAGAGCAGCAGGTTCTCCAAAGAGGCCAGCTTGCCATGGGGGATGGCGACGCCGTCGCCGATTCCGGTGGAGCCCAAGCGTTCTCTTTCTATCAGGACCTCCATCAAATGATCTGGGGTCAAATCCGGCCTTGTTTGGGTCAAGGCCTGGCATAGTTCTTCCATCACCGCCCGCTTGGTCCGCCCTTGCAACTCGGGGATGATCTGCTCTTTTTGTAGGATATCGGTCAGCTTCATGATAAGGGCCCAAATTCTATTTTTTTCTGGTTACTGCGGCTCGATGAGGCCAAAGTTGCCGTCCCCGCGGCGGTAAATCACATTCAACACCTCGGTGCGGGCATTGGTGAAAACCAAAAAGTCTTCCTGGGACAGGTCGAGCTGCATGGCGGCCTCATCCACATCCATGGGTTTGGCGGTCAGGCGTTTGCTCTTGATAACCCGTGGCTGATCTTCGACCACGCTCTCGGCTTCGAACACGTCGACTTTAAAGGGACGCTCGCCGGCTTTGCGGTTGCCCCGGTTTAGATTCTTGAGTTTCTCCCGGTATCTCTTCACTTGTTTTTCGAGTTTGTCTATAACCAGGTCCAAAGAGCTGAATAAATCACCGGTCGTCTCCCGGCCGTGAATTTTCAGGCCGCTGGCCACGATGGTTACATCCGCTTCGTTACGGTGCTTTTCCACAGTCAGCTTCACATGGGCTTCCACCGGCCCATCCAAGTATTTTTGCAACTTACCGACCTTTTCCTTGGCGTATTCCTTCACCGCCTCAGAGGGTTGCACGTGACGGAATGTTACTTGTATCTGCATTGCCCATTCTCTCCCATATCATACGGGCCTTCATAACCCAGCGTGACGTATGTCCTTATACTTAGGAGGTTGGCTTGTCAATGTACTTTTTCGGGGTTTTGGGTTTCTTGGCTGCGTCCAAAATGCGCCGCCGGCGACTGGAAGGCAATATGCCCAAGACTTCTCTGTACTTAGCCACAGTCCTTCTGGCGATGTCTATATTCTCTTCTTTTAGCAGGTTGGCTATGGCTTGATCTGACAGGGGCTTGCCCGGTTGTTCCTCGGCGATGAGGGCGCGAATGCGTTCTTTGACCGCCTCGCTGGCCACCGCTCCGCCTTCTACGCGGTTGATGCCTGAGTTGAAGAAATATTTAAGCTCAAACACTCCCCGGGGAGTGTGCACATATTTGTTGGTGGTTACCCTGGAGATGGTGGACTCGTGCATGCCCACTTCCTCGGCAACGTCTCTTAAGACCATGGGCTTCAAAAAGGCGATGCCCCTTTCGAAGAAGTCTATCTGGCGGTTGACAATGGTTTCAGTGACTTTATAGATGGTCCTTTGACGCTGATGAATGGAGCGGATCAGCCACAAGGCGCTACGCAGTTTGTTCTGTACATATTCCTTGGCTTCAGGGTTTGTGTTGTTGCCCAGGGAGTCCTTGTAAAAATTGTTTACCTTGAGCTTGGGCAACCCGTCTTCATTGAGGACGATCTCGTATTTTCCGTCCACTTTGTAGACATAGATGTCCGGGGTAATGTACTGGGGCTGTTCATCGTTTATGGAGCGGCCGGGCTTGGGTTCCAGGGTGCGGATTACCTCCAAGGCCTCTGCCACCTCATCCAGACTCACCTTGAGTTTTTTGGTTATGTTCTGGTAATGCCCTTTTTCCAGGTCGCCTAGGTGGTTTTCCAGTATCTCGTGGACCAGGTCGTAGCCAGGGTAAATTTCAACCGCCTGTATGCGCAGGCACTCGCCCAGGTCACGGGCCCCGACCCCCAAGGGGTCGAACTGCTGCATGATCTGCAAGACTTTCTCGGCCTGGGCCGGATCCACCCCGGCGGCGCCGGCCAGCTCCTCCAGGGGCTCGGTCAAATAGCCGTCAGGGTTGAGGCTTTCGATAATCATGGTTCCCAGGAGAATCTGATCATGGGGAAGGTCGGTCATACCCAGTTGCCACAAAAGGTGTTCGCGCAACGAAGGCGACTTTGAAAGCATGTTTTCATAGGAAGGGGCCTCGTGATCCTCACGGAAGGAGCGTTCCGAGGAGGCCGGCGCCGAAGAGTACTCGCCCAGATAGTTCTCCCAGTCGAACTCCTCCTTGGTTTTTTCCTCGACCTTGATTTCTTCGAATTTTTCCTCTTGTTTTTCCGAAGAAGAAGGGCCCGGTTCTCCGTTGTCACTGTTGAGTTTTTCTTCGGAGGGCGTCTCCTCGGACACGTCCAACAAGGGATTTTCCAATAGCTCCTGGTTGATGGTGTCCACCAACTCCAGGCGGGAAAGCTGGAGAAGCTTGATAGCCTGCTGCAACTGGGGGGTCATCACCAGTTGCTGGCTAAGGCGGAGGGTTTGTTTTATCTCCAGTCCCATGGCTATAAAGAGAACTTCTCTCCCAAGTAAATTTGTTTGGCCACCTTGCTGTTGGCTATGGTCTCAGGATCACCCTCTTCCAACAGGGTGCCTTCGTTGAGGATATAGGCGCGGTCGCAAACCGTGAGGGTCTCGCGCACATTGTGGTCGCTGATGACCAGGCCGATTCCCCTTTGTTTAAGCTGGCGTATGATGTTTTGCAGGTCAGCTACGGCCAAAGGGTCTATGCCGGCAAAGGGTTCATCCAAAAGCACAAACAAAGGCTCAGTGACCAAAAGCCGGGTTATCTCCACCCGGCGGCGCTCTCCGCCGGAAAGGGAATAGGCCCGGTTGTTTCTAAGATGCCCCACCTTAAGCTCATCCAGCAGGCTCTCCAGGCGGGCGTCTTCTTCGTCGGGCGTTAGGTCCAGGGTCTGCAAGATGGCCCGCAGATTTTCTTCCACGGTCAATTTGCGGAAGATACTCGCCTCTTGGGGCAGGTAACTGATTCCCTTCCGGGCCCTTAGATACATGGGCAAGTCGGTGATGTCGTCGCCGTCCAAAAAGACCTTGCCTTCTTCAGGGCGGATAAGCCCCACAGTCATATAGAAGGTAGTGGTCTTGCCGGCGCCGTTGGGGCCCAACAGGCCCACGATCTCGCGGTCGGTCACATCCACCGAGACGTTGTCCACCACCCGTCTGCCCCCATAAATCTTAACCAGGTTTTGTAGACTCAGTTTCGCCACGTAATTATTATTTCTTTTTCTGCGTTTTCTTGGGGGCGATGGTCACTGACACCCGTTTGCCCGGTTTTCCGTGCACCACCGACCGGTCCTGGTCCAAGAAGACGGTGATGGTCTGGCCTGAGACCTGGTTTTTTCCCCGCCAAACCGTGGCCTGGCCCTCCAGCAGGACCTTGCGGCCGCCGGCCCAATAGGTGGCCTTGCGGCCCACCGCCACCCGGTCTTGTTGCACGATCTTCACATGGCCCAAGGCCACCACCTTGCGGATCTTGGCCCCCTCATCCACCAGGCCCTGACTGGCTTCTTTTTCTTCAGGAGCTGTGGCTTTTTCTTTTTGCTCCTGGTCATCGCGCAGGTAGTACACTTCCAGCTTGTCGCAAGTTATGGTGACGTCTCCCTGCACCGCCTTTACCGATCCGGTAAAGGTGCCCACTTGGGCCAGATTATCAACTTCCAGTTTGTCTGCCACCACGTGGATGGGTTGGTCGCTGGCTGTGGGGGTCTTGAATCCCCAGGCAGCCGGAGTTATCGTTGCCACCAAGATAATGAGCAGGGTGGGGAGGGGCCAAAATTTCATGCCGTCTCCTTTCAGATCTACGTAAAACCTATGAGTCTTCTGCGGTCACTCCAGGCGGCGGACCGTCCCCCTCAGGAGTGAAAACCGAATCCACCTCGCTTTTTAAAACCAGGGTGCGTTTGGGAACCTTTACTTCCATTCCCTTGCCGCGCACCTTAAACTTGGGTCCGGCCAGGACCACTATCTTGTCGGTGGTGACCAGCTCCTTTTCTTCGGAATAAACCAAAAGTTCGGTTTTTATGGTCATGCCATCGTGGGTCCGGCCTCTGACATTTCCCCTCAAGGTGACCAATTTCTTTTTCTGATCGTATTCTCCCTGGTCACCCTGCAGGAATATTTCTCCTCCCTCATCCGGATAAAAGGTTAGTTCCACCCGGTTTAAGGTGATTACACCGCTGCCCCGGTCGAAGCGGGCCCCTTGCGCCGACAGGGTCCATTTGCGCACCCCCTCGGTCACTTGGGTGTAAGTCAGCCCCCGCACCCGTGGGCGGCCGTCCTTGTCTAAGATAGGTTCACCTCCCATGTTCAGCAGAGGCAGCTGAACCGGAGGATTTAACCAGTAGGCTGCGAAGCTGCCCACCAACACGGCGGCCAGAGCAGCCAGTAATATGAGCCGCACGCGTTTCACTGGGCCGTTTCACCTTGATCTATACCGCCACAAAAGTATAGCGAGGGGCGGAGTGCGCGTAAAGGCAAAATTCTTGCATACAAACTGGCATTCATAGGTCCGGGCCTGGAACAGCAGTAGTATCCCTGCAATGTTTGTAGAAGGCCCCTCCGGACTTGGCCATTTCTCTTTGGGGGCATCAATTTTCCTCTAACGCGATCCCGGCCGCAAGCGGGTGTGAGGCCAAGGCCTCCTCCCCCTGCAGGCGGAGAGACAGCTGCCGGCTGGCGGCGGCAATCAGGCGGTCGCGGGCGCGCATGAATTACTCCTTTGATTTCCACCTTCATAACCCAGTCAGGGTCCATAGGCAAGTCCATCTCAGGCCGCCGGGGTGTTATGATGTCTTTTAGCCGGCCTGGGCTGGGATTTGCTCTGCCCTTGTCAGTTGGGGGCGGTGGCTGTTATAAAACGCTTGTCCGCTGAAATGGCTTGGTTTTTCCCCCAATGGCTTGGTTATTGATTGGGAAAGGGAAAAGCAGATGATAAAAAAACGTTTGGCCAGGCTTCGGGCCCAGATCCAGGCCGCCGAGCTGGACGGCCTGTTGGTGACCTTGCCCGCAAACCGGCGCTATCTCTCAGGTTTTCAACATGATGACGGGCAATGGGGTGAATCCTCCGGCGCCCTGCTGGTGACCCCCAACCAGGCCCTTATACTCACTGATTTCCGCTATGCCCTAAGCGCCAAGGAACAGGCCCCATATTTCACCACCTGTATATATCCCCAGGGTTTGGACCGTGAACTGGTCCGTATCGCAGGCGAAGCCCGCATACGCCGCCTTGGTTTTGAATCAGACGGGCTTTTGGTATCCACGGAACGGCGGCTGGCCGAGGCCCTGAAAGGAGTGGAGCTGATACCGACCTCGAATATGGTGAGCTCCCTGCGCCATTGCAAAGACCCCGGCGAGACCAGGCTTGTTGAGCGCAGCCTGGCCCTGATGGAAAAGGTGCTGGCCCAGACCCTGAAGGCGGACCTGGTGGGCAAGACCGAACGGGAGCTGGCCCTGGGCCTGATAAGGGCCACCGAGGATGCCGGCGCCGAAGAGGCGGCCTTTGCGCCCATCGTGGCCTCCGGCCCCAAGGGGGCGGAGCCCCACGCCACCCCCGGCCCCCGCAAGATCAAGCCAGGGGACCCGGTGGTCTTTGATGTGGGCGCCAAATTGGACGGCTATATATCCGACATATCCCGCACGGTGGTGGCAGGGGGGCTTGAGCAGGCTGACCAGAAGTTTCTCCAGGTCTATCCGGTGGTGCGGCGGGCCCAGATGAGGGCCATAGCCGAGATACGGCCGGGCATGACCGGCAAGGAGGCCGATGCCATTGCCAGGGAGGTGATCGCCGAGGCCGGGTTTGGGGCTGGTTTCGGCCATTCCCTGGGCCATGGGGTGGGCCTGGCTACGCACGAGGCCCCTTCTCTGGGACCCAATTCCAAAGATCGTTTGGAAGCGGGCATGATATTTACCATAGAACCAGGAATATACCTGCCTGGCTGGGGAGGGGTGCGCCTGGAGCAGATGGTGGAGCTTACCAGCTTGGGCTGCCGTTTGTTGAATCAACTGGATGACTTTTATGCCCTCGACTGAGGACCGCCCGCCTGCCGGGCCCATTTCATCGCCTGAACCGGATTCCGGCCCCGGCGCCGGGGAGCTGGATCTGCAGGTTGATCTTTATCTGGCCCACCTGGCGGCTGAACGGGGGCTGTCCCGCAACACGGTGTCTGCCTACAGCCATGACCTCAAGGCCATAGTTGATTATTTGCAAAAGCAAGGCCTTGGGGATTTCAGACAGGTGGATCCCCTTCATGTGGTTGCCTACCTGGGGCAGGCGGCCAAACAGGGCCTGTCCGCCCGCACCAGGGCCCGCCGCCTCTCGGCCCTGCGCGGGTTATTTAGGTATTTTGTGGAGAGCGGCCAGATCGCCACTGACCCCTTGACCAATCTCCAAGGGCCCAAGCTCCCCGGAGGACTGCCCCGTTTCCTCAGCCGGGAGGAGGTGGAGCGCCTTTTGGCGGCCCCGGACAATGACAAGCCCTTGGGAATGAGAGACCGGGCCCTGCTGGAGCTGATGTACGCCGCCGGGCTGCGGGTCAGCGAAGTCATTTCTCTGGGCGTGGGCCAGATTCAGTTTCAGGTGGGGCTTCTGACGGTGCGGGGCAAGGGGTCCAAGGAGCGGCTGGTGCCTGTGCACCACACCGCCCTGGATTGGCTGCGGCGCTACCTGGAGGGGCCCCGGGTGCAATTGCTCAAGGGGGCCCGCAGGGAAGAGGTCTTCATCAGCACCCACCGCAAGCCTTTGACCCGCATGGGCGTGCGCAAGATTCTGGACAAACACCTGGCTGCGGCCGGCATCAAGGGCCGTATAACCCCCCACACCCTGCGCCACACCTTTGCCACCCATTTATTGGAGGGGGGGGCGGACCTGCGCAGCGTGCAACTCATGCTGGGGCATGCGGACATAAGCACCACCGAGGTGTACACTCATGTGAGCAAAAAACGCCTGATTGAAATTCACAGGCGATATCACCCCCGGGGCTGAAGGAGAAAGCAGAGTTGGGCAGGGAGGCGAAAAAAAACCAGGGGCGTCAGGTGGAGGTCATCACCACCCACCTGAACGCTGACTACGACGCCTTGGCCAGCATGCTGGCCGCTGCCAAACTATATCCCGAGGCCATGCTGGTTCTGCCCGGGGCCACGGAGCGGAATCTGCGCAACTTCTTTGTGGAGAGCACCTGCTACCTCTTCAACTTCGTCAAATTCAAAAATGTGCCCCTGCAACGGGTCAAGCGCTTGATTTTGGTGGACACCCGCCAGGCTGACCGCATCGGCAAGCTGGCGGTTTTGCTGGATGATCCCCAGGTGGAAATACACGCATACGATCACCATCCCGATAGTGAGAATGACATTGAGGCGGACATGCAGATCGTGGAGACTGCGGGGTCGACCGTCGCCATCTTGAGCCGCCTTTTAAAAGAAAAGGGGGTGAACCTCAGTCAGGACGAGGCCACCCTCTTGGCCTTGGGCATCTACGAAGACACCGGTTCTTTTACCTTCGCCTCCACCACTGAGAAGGATTACCGGGCCGCTGCCTGGCTTTTGGGCCAGGGCGCCAACCTGCACCTGGTCTCTTCCCTGATCACCCGCGAACTCACCGCCGAGGAAGTGGGGGTGCTCAACGACCTGATACATGCGGCCCGCACCTATAACATCAACGGCGTGGAGGTGGTGGTAAGCGAGGTCTCCCGGGAAAGCTATGTGCCCGAGTTTGCCGTCCTGGTGCACAAGTTCATGGATATGGAAGACCTCAACGCGCTTTTCGCCCTGGCCCGCATGGAGGGCAAGCTATACCTGGTGGCCCGGTCCCGGGTCCCGGACGTTGACGCCGGTTTGATAGCCAGCGCCTTGGGAGGAGGGGGCCACCCCACCGCTGCCAGCGCCTCTTTGAAGGACATGACCTTGGTGGAGGCAGGGAACCGGCTTCAGGGCGTGCTCAAAACGCGCATAAGGCCGCAAAGCACCGCCGGTCAGATGATGACTGGCCCGGTGGTCTGGGTGCCTCCTGACACCAATCTGGAACAGGCCCATAATGTGCTGACCCGCTACGCCCTGAACGTGGTGCCGGTGGTGGAGGATGGCAAGGTCCTGGGTATCATCGGTACTGATATTGTGGAGAAGGGGCTGCATCACGGGCTCAAGGACCAGAGCGTCAGCCAATACATGGAGACCAGGGTAAAGTCCCTGGAGGCAAGCGCCACCTTGGCTGAAGTGGAAAAGGCCATCGTGGGCCAAGGCCAGCGATTGGTGCCGGTTATGGAAAACGGGGTTTTGGCCGGAGTGATAACCCGCACCGACCTCCTCAATGTTTTGATAGAGAACCCTCTTATCCCCAAGCTGCATCAGGAAGCAGACGCGGACTCAGCCCAGCGCAACAAATTCGTCAAAGGGTTGATGCGCGAGCGTTTGCCCCGGAATGTGATGGATATTTTGACCGAAATGGGCGAGGTGGCCCGGGATACAGATCACAAGGCTTATCTGGTGGGGGGATCGGTGCGGGATATTTTCCTGCGCAGCCCAAACCTGGACCTGGACGTGGTGGTGGAAGGGGATGCCATGAACCTGGCCCGGGATTACGCCCGCACTCACAAAGGGGTCCGGGTGCGGACCCACAAAAAATTCAAAACCGCCAAGCTCATATTCCCCGACGAACTGGTGGTTGATGTGGCCACCGCCCGGCTGGAGTACTACCAGGCCCCGGCCGCCCTGCCGGTGGTGGAATACTCCAGCCTTAAGATGGATCTTTACCGCCGCGACTTTACCATTAACACCATGGCGGTGAGCCTTATGCCCGATGATTTCGGGCGCCTGATCGATTTTTTCGACGGATTGAGGGACATAAAGGGCAAAACCATCCGGGTTTTGCACAACCTTTCCTTTGTGGAGGACCCCACCCGGGTCTTCCGGGCGGTGCGCTTCGAGCAGCGTTTTGGGTTCAAGATAGGAAAGTTCACCGAGGGCCTGATAAAGAACGCCCTGAACATAGAGGCCTTCACCAACCTATCCGGCTCCCGGCTCTTTGCCGAGCTAAAATTGATGCTGGAGGAAGATAGACCCGCGGACTGCATCAGGCGGCTCAATGAGTTGAACCTGCTTTCTTTGTTTGACCCCAAGCTGAGCTTGGGCAAAAACACCTATAACCTGCTGGAGGAAGTCGAGGAGGCCCTGGCCTGGTACCGTCTTTCTTATTTAGACCAGCCTATCAGGCAGTGGCTGGTATACTTTCTGGCCCTGGTGGACCCGCTGGGGGAAAAAGAGCTGCGCAATGTCTGCAGCCGCCTGGAGATGATACCCAAGCTGCGCCAGGAGATCCTCTTGATGCGGGGGCAGGCCTTGGAGGTGCTCAACCACCTCCAGCGCACCCAACCCACACGGGCATCTTTTATCTACCAGCTTTTGAGTCCTTTACGTTCGGCCTATCAGGTTTTTATAATGGCAAAATCAGGCCGCGACTGGGTCAAAAGGGCGGTGAGCCAGTACTTCAGCACCCTGGCCAAGGTCCGGCCCGCCTTGAGTGGAGACGACCTTAAATTCCTGGGTATAGAGCCCGGGCCGGTGTACAAAACCATACTCGACCGCCTATTGGCCGCCCGTCTGGATGGTGAGGTCCGCAACCGCAAACAGGAGTTGGATTTGGTGAGGGCTGAATTCGGAGCTCTATGGGGAGAGGCCCGCAATGGCACAAATAACTGACCTGATCATAAACATAATCCTATTGGCTCCCCCCATCCTGTTGGCGCTCACGGTGCATGAGGCCTCCCACGGCCTTTTGGCCTACTATTTC
>JASFOZ010000033.1:0-16531 GCA_050116255.1 Desulfarculaceae bacterium | reverse complement strand
ACCACCAGGTCCTGCAGGCGGCAATCGCCGTGGGAGGGGCAGAGCTTGTCGTGCCAGGGCTTGCTCATGGTCTTTAGCTGGGCTTCGGTCCATTGCTCTGGAGGCAGGTCCATGACAAAGCAGTTGTGCTCTCCGGAGGCCACCAACATCTCCAGGACGGCCTTGCGCGCCTGGTGCACCCTGGGAGTGTCGGTCTTCACCTCCATGCCTTCGCCTGCCGGGGTTTCACAGGAGGGCAGCAGCCGGTCCGCACCGGTCACCTCCACCACGCATATGCGGCAGACCCCGGCAGCCTCGGCCTGGGGCAGATGGCAGAGAGTGGGGATGGTGATGCCATGGGCTTGGGCGGCCTCTAATATGGTCTGGCCCGGCTGGAAGGATATTTCTTCATTGTTGATTATCATCTTGCCCATGTTTTTCAATCCTTTCCGGCCGCAGGGCCCAGGGCGGCCACGGCGATGCGGTAGCAGCGCAGGCAACGGGAGGCCTCGGCCTGTGCCTGAACCGGATCAGGGCCGGACTCCACCTCGTCGAAACTTCGCACCCGCTCCTGCGGGTCCAAGGTGGGAGGTTCCAGACGGTCGTCCCGGCCGGGGAAGGGGAACTCCTCCTTGGGGTCAAAAACCCCCAACTCCTTTACCAACTGCTCTAAAACTTCATGGGGTTCGGGGCTACAGGTGCCTTGCTCCAGGTATTGGGCGATGAATCCCGCCGCCTTTTTGCCCGCGGCCAGGGCGCCTATGAGGGTAGAGGGGCCGGTGACGCAATCGCCGCCCCCAAAGACCTGGGGATTTTCGCTCTGGAAGGTGTCCTGGTTCACCACCAGGGTTTTCCAGGGGGTGACGCCCTCTGCATCCGGCAGCACACAGTCCACCACGCAGATCTGACCCACGGCCGGGATTATGGCGTCGCACTCCAGCACGAACTCCGAGCCTTCCACCGGCACCGGTCTTCTGCGGCCCGAGTCGTCGGGCTCGCCCAGCTCCATGCGCCGGCACTCAAGCCCGCTGACCTTACCGTCTTTGGCCAGCACCTTCACGGGCGCCACCAGGTAGTGGAACTCCACCCCCTCTTCCTGGGCCTCCTTGATCTCCGCAGGATCAGCAGGCATCTCGGCCTCGGTGCGGCGGTAGAGCAAGTGCACCTGGCCGAAGCCCAGGCGGCGGGCGCTACGCACGCAGTCCATGGCCACGTTGCCGCCGCCGATGACCAGCATCTTGTCGCCGCTCAGGGGCTTTTCGCCCCGGGCGGCCTGGGCCAAGAACTCCACCCCGGTCATGAAGCATTGATAACCGGCGTCCTCTCCCTCGCAGCGCATGGATGAGGCCTCGGGCGCGCCCACGCCGATGAACACGGCCTGATAGCCCTGCTGACCTATCTCCTCCAGGGTTATGTCTTCGCCCACGTTCACGCCGTAGTTGATGGTGGCGCCCATACGCTCCACCTGGGAGGCCTCAAAGGACAGCACCTGCCGAGGCAGGCGATAGGCCGGAATGCCAAAGGCCGCCATGCCGCCGGGAGATTCCTGGGCCTCGAATATGGTGGTATTGTAGCCCAGTCGGCCCAGGTAGTAGGCGCAGGAAAGACCGGCCGGTCCCGCCCCCACCACCGCCACCTTTTGCTCCTTGTGCTGGGTCGGAGCTGGGGGGGGCGGGATGATGCCATTCATCTCCCGGTCAGCCAAAAAGCGCTTCAGGGAACGGATGGCCAGAGGCTGGTCCAGCAGGGCGCGCCGGCAGTTGGACTCGCAGGGACGCACGCATACCCGGCCTATGGTGCCGGGCATGGGACAGTCCCGCCGCACGATCTCCATGGCCAGATCCCAGCGGCCCAGGCGGATACCCTCCAAATAGCCCGGTACGTCCACATGGGAGGGGCAGGCGTTTATACAAGGCGCGGTGATCAGGGTTTGGTATTGACCGGGTTCCACGGCCCGGCCTGATGACACCGCCTCCAGAAAGACATCTTTGTACGCAGCCAGCAGATCGCTTATGGGTTTGGCCAGGGTGCGGCCGATATCGCAGCGGGCGGTCTCTGACACCTGGCGCGAAAGAGACTCCAGGCGTTGCAGGTCGTCTTCTGATCCCTTGCCCTGGCAGATGCGGTCCATAATGTTGGCCAGCTGGGCGGTGCCCAGGCGGCAGGGAAAACATTGGCCGCAGGACATGTCCCTGGCCAACTCCACAAAAGCGCGCATCAGATCCACCAGGTTCACCGAAGGATCGATCACCACTACGCCTTCCGAGCCCATGACGGCCCGGACCTGGCCCTGATCAGCGGCCTTTTTCAGGGCCTCTGACACATGTCCGGAGTCTGGTACCGCCTGTTGCCAAGTATTTGGGGTCGGTTGCAACATTTTTAAAGTCCTTTCATGTAATGCGGATAATTCCGGGATTATCGTTGATCCAGGGGCCCTGACCCACTCCGCCTGAGGGCCTGCGGGCAATTGCCAACCGGCCCCTGTGTGTACGGCTGCCGAAACCGGCTGGGCCGTCGGTCGCACAAGAAGGCCACCGGCGGCAAGTGACCGGAATCTTCGGTTTAAAGGAGTATGGCATGTTCACCTCCCGATTGGATATTCTGCTCGAGCTCATGGCCCCAAGACAAGATTAACCCGGGAGGTTCCAGGGATGGTAGTTGATTATCGGTGAAGCTGGCGTGATGGAATAAAGAGCAGCTTCGGTTTTCCCCTTCTACCGAACCCGGGTAGCATCTTCGCAAGGGGTTCAGGTAAAACCAAAATAAAAGGCCATCGCGCACACCACAGAGTAATTAGAACAGGTGGGGCTATTAAAGGCAAAATTTCCGCGACTGTCAAATAGATAATGTTGGTTTGGGGTTAGTGACTGTGCCGGCATGGGTTTGTATTCAGATTGTTATCCGGCGGCCTGCTGCCCTCTGTGCAACCCCGGTTTAGCAAAAGCACAGCTAGGCCCCAAAAAATCCAGCTTTTTTGGAGCCCTGGTGATTTTGCCTGGTCTTTCATCATGCCCGCCATCTTTGACTCGTAAGCCAACGGGCCCTCTTTGGAGCCTTGCTCGCTAGGGATGAATACAGTGCTCTCATTGCGCCTGATTAACCGCAGTATCGGTACTTTTCATCCAACGTATTTGTTGAAATATATAATTCCGTATCTATCGTGCATCAATCTCAAACTCTAGTTCATATTCACTAATCTATTAAGTGGGTTGTGATCCCAATACCTTTCTTACTCTAATTGGCAGTTTGGTCTGCTTAAACTTTCGATGCCTGAGATTTGATTTTAAAGCTGATTTTGCCATAACAGCGGCGCTCTCCTCGGCATAATAACTGGCAAGGTATTTTACTTCTGTGTAAACTTGGTGTACTGGTTTCCAATTATTAGGCGCCACTTTAGCCTCTATTACAAATAATTCCTCCGATGATTTAATCGGTAGGAGACGAATGTTATCAATACTGGCTTCCAGTTTTTTGATTTGAGCGATTTGCGTGGAAGTCAAATCCGCTAAAAACACACGAAACATACTGGAATTCCTTTATTATTACTCCACAAAATGCGGAAAGAGACGTTTGTTCCTGGTATTTACCTCTAATGTTCTCCTATACAATTTGAGCTCTCTAATTCTTCTGAAATAAGGGCCTTTTCTTTAGGCGTTACATGCAAATATTGCATCAACTCAAGCTCATTAGCATGAAAAACAACTCCATGGGGATGGCCATCTGTCAGGCGCCAAAATTCGTCGGGATCGCGCAGGCTGTGAACGGTTTTACCGACCATTAAGGCGGAGTTGATTAATTCAAAATTCCTTTGGTTTAACCAACGGACCGGAAAGCCGCTGTCGATTACCAAATCAGCCTCAAACATCAGGGCCTGGGCTTCACGTATCTTGCCCTTACCATTTGCCAATAACTCAAAGGCCTTTTCAGTCACCACGGAAGCTCCCAAGGCTTTGGCCACATAATGATCCACATCGTTTTCATGCAAAACGCCGCAGCTCAAACCATATCCGCGCTTGGCCAAAAGGCGCAAAAGAGAAGTGGCGGTGCCGCCTCCTGCCACTACAAATACCGGTCCCAAACCACTGTAGCTGGCGACCTCTATGGTGCCTAACTCGCGATTAAAGCCGGCCCCATTTAGGCTATAAAGACGGGCCACGCTTTGTTCCGTGAGCACCTGCTCCGGAGGACCCCAGGCCATGACCTGCCCCTGCCTTACCATCAGCACCTCGTCGGATAAGCGGGAGGCAAGGTCGACATCGTGCAGTGAGGCCACCACGGTGATGCCCCGCTGGCGGCAGAGTTTCTGTAATATGGACATCACTTCCAGACGGTGTCTCAGGTCGAGATGAACCGTGGGCTCGTCCAAAAGGATCACGCCGGGCTCCTGGGCCAGGGCCATGGCCAGCATCACCTTTTGCCGCTCCCCATCGCTTAGCTGATCTATGTAGCGGTGCGCCAAGTGGGCTGCGTCCACCATTTTCAGGGCCTTCATGGTTTTGCGCTCATCCTGGGGGTTGAGGCTGCCTAGAAATCCGGTGTGGGGATGCCGCCCCAGAGCTGCCAACTCAAATGCTGTCATCATGCTTTGTCTGGGGCGGCTGGAGAGCACCAACGCCTGCCGCCGGGCCACCTCGGCCTGCTTGAGCTTCTTGATATCATCCCCGCCGAGGTACACGGCCCCTTGCAGGGGTTCCAGGAGGCGGGACATTGTTTTCAAAAGGGTGGTCTTTCCCGATCCATTCGGCCCCAACAAGGAGATGAATTTCCCCTGGAATATGCCTAGGCTGATATCTTCGAGGACCTTCTTGGCATGATACCCGACCGTCAGTTCCTCGATGCGGATGGCCTCTTTGTGGTCCTTATGATTGATCAAAATTTGTTCCTTCTCTTTAGAAGCAGCCCGATCACGATGGGTGCGCCGAAAAAGGAGGTTACTGCGGATAGTGGCGTCTCTATGGGCGCAAAAAGCGTGCGGGCCACCAAGTCGCAGATTTCGGTCACAACACCGCCGATTAATGCCGCCGCCGGGATGAGCAAACGGTTATTGGAAGTGCCCAGGATCAAGCGGGCCATATGGGGGACAGCCAAGCCCACGAAGGCAACAGGACCGGCGGTGGCCGTGACCATCGCCGCCAAAGAGCAGGAAAATAAGATTATCAACATACGAAAAACCCGCACGTTGACACCCAAGGTCTGGGCGTACTCTTCTCCCAGCAAAAAGGCATTCAAGGGCTTGCTCAGTCCGTAGACACCCACCATGAGCAACCCGCCGCCACCGGCCATAATTAAAACCTCATCCCAGCGGTACCCGGAGAAACTGCCCAAGGTCCACAGGGTGAAGCCTTTGAGGCGTTCGGATTCGGCAAAGGCAATCAAAAGGCTGGTAATGGCGTGGGTTAGATAGCCGATCATCAAGCCGATAATGAGCAGGATCACCCCTTGTTTAAGGCGGCTGGCGATCGATAGGATCAGCGCCATTGCCGCCCCCGCCCCCAACAGGGCCGCCAACGTGGTGACATATGCCCCTACGCCGCTGAAACCCAAGGCCCAGGTAGTCAGCATCACCAATCCCACCATTAAAGTGGCTCCCGAAGAGATTCCCAATACAAAGGGGCCCACGATGGGATTACGAAAATACACCTGCAATAAAAGGCCGCTGACCGCCAGGAATGCTCCGCCGCAAAGGGCCGCCAAAGACCGGGGCAGCCTGATTTTCCATACGATGAAGCTGTGGGCCGAATCTCCCGGCCCCTGGTATATATGGTCCAGCAACTCAGATACGGGTATGTTGACGCTGCCTATGGATACGTTGCACCAAGCCGCGCACAACAACAAAAGTCCCAACAATGGGAACAGCACTCTCCAATTACGTAAGGCGGTGATTGTGGCAGACATGTCTATTCAGCCGGCAATTTCACAAAATATTTGAGCTTATACCCCTGGTACAACTCCGGGTGTAAGATGGCGGCCACTTCCTCGATGATTTCATCCAGCTTGTGGCCTGACTGGTTGTATTTCTTCAGGGGAAAATATATTTCCCCTTTCTGCACGGGCTTGATCAGCGCCATCTCAGGGTTTACCTTGGCAAGCTGGGCTTTGGAGGTGATGCCCTGGCCGGGATCGCGGTAGGTAATCATCACATCCGCCATCTTTCCGCTGGAGAAGAATCTCTCCAGTGATATCTCCAGACAGGAGGTGCCGCGCACGTCATTGTAGAGGTAATCGCCGCCGGCCAGCTTGATCACCTCCGCCGCCCAGGAATGGCCGGGCTCGACCAAGACCCGCTTTTCATAAATGTCGCCCCACACCACCTTTGGTTTTTGTTTTAAGCCCACGGTCCGCATCTGCACCCGCGAGATAGCTCCTTGAATGCGGGCTATATACTCATCGGCCTTTTCCCAGGCCCCGAAGAACGGCGCCAAAAAGCGGGCAAACTTGATCTGGGTATCTAGATTGCGGGCCAGATCACCATAGGTCAGACATACACTCACCCCCAGTTCAGAGGCCATGGGAATGAGCGACTCATCCCAGGTGAAAAAAACCTCGGGTTTTACAGCGGCCAACTTCTCATAATCAATACTCAGGCTCGAGCCCAGGGTTACAATGCTTCCCCGGGCCAAACCCTCTTTGATAAAGGGCAGAACCCAATAATCGGGCCTGCCGGTCACAGCCACTACTTTGTCCTCTGCTCCCAAGGAGATTAAAAGCGATACATCCCGGCCGCCGGACATGGCCACTTTCCGCACCGGTATGGTCACGACGCGCTCCTTGGGTATGCCTGGCGGGGGTTTTTGGCCCTTGGGAATCAGGTGAAGGGTACGCCCTATGGCGTCTGTAACTTTATAGCGGCCCCCGGAAAGGCTTTGAACGCTGAAGGGGCCGAAGGAATCAAAACGGGGGGGACTGCTCCAGGCCCAAGAGGAAGATAAAAACAAACCCGTGGTTACTAAAACAAACAGGATTCTAGCTAGCGGCATCGAGAACCTCCGTTGACGGCACGTAACCAGCTTCCCGGCGCCTGCCTCTTAGGGTCTGCCAAAGATAGGCCAGCAGCCCCACTACAAAGACGGCGGTGCCCAAAAAGAACAGCCGAATGCCCGGGTCTTTGCGGATGATCAGGTTTACATAAGGCGCCCGATTCATGTGACCCTTAGTGTCCGGGGAGAAGCGCTTGAGATGGATGCTGTAACCCTGGTGCCAAACCGGTCCGTTGATGGAAAGCACCTTGGGGGTTACCTTGCCTTGATCATCGATAAAGGAAAGCCTGATGCGTTGGTCAATGGAACGGTTACGGTAGAAGTCCAGTCGGTCTCCCTCATAAAAATCCACTTCGATCTTATCCAGGCGCAGCCTGTCAGAGGAGTCGGGCAGCTTTATCGATCCTTTTAGGCGCAGAATGTTGTTTTGATCGTTAACCCCAACCACATAGGAAGTTAGCTGTGCTACCAGGATTATGATGAAGGCCAAGTGCATCACATGAGGCGAGAACCTGAGTATGTATCCCAGCCTGTCTTGCTTTTTGGCGCTGCTTTTCAAAAGGGCCAGCACTTTGTCCAGGGTGCAGACGCAGGTGTTCACCACCAATAAAAACATCAGAATCAGAAAAAGAAAAAACCACCAGGTCTGGTGTATCTGATACCAACCGTAGGTGCAGATCCAGTCCAAAAGCATGAGCCGGTTGAGGGGGCCGAAAAGATCGGGATTGGCCTTAAACAGGAAAAAACCAATATAGAGGTCCGCCACCAGGCCCAATAACAAATAAAAGGTTAAAGAGGCCCGCCCCAGGAATTTCCATATGCTTATTAACCAAGACATCATAGAAACACCGGCAGCTTGAGTTCGCCCGTTTCGGGCAGGTAGTTGAAGTAAAACATCAAGACCGGGCCGGCCAGGGCGAACCACGCCCTTCTTCTCAGGGGCCACTGGCGCAGCAGATACAGGTGCAAAAAGCAGCCGTAGTAGAACCAGGTGCCCATGGTTGAGGTCACGGTATATTCCTCCCATACCACCGGCGCGGCCCAGCCCAGATAGGACCAGGTCTCGGCCGTAAACAGGCTGAGGGTGAACACCACAAAACCCCAGATAATCAATTCCCCGAAGATGGTGCGTTTACCGGGTCGGCCCTGGGCATCGCCGCGCCCCAGCAGATATAATAGGGCCTCCACCCCCCCTGCCCAGAGGCAGGCCCGCCCGGCGGCGCTCAAGAACAGAAACAGGTGGGAGCACAGGGTATGGGAGCGCGGGAAGGGCAAATAAAAGTCTTTTGGAAACAAGGCCGTGTATATGGCCAGGCCGGCTGCAAGCGGAATCAGCCACCGACCCAGGCGCTCACGCCCGGCCATTGTAAAACCGAGAGCAAATGCGGCCAAACCGGCAGGGAGCCAAAAAGGCTCCTGAAAAGGCGCCTGCATAGGCCAGGAGTAGTAAAGGCGCACGCCCAGGGATATCAAATTGGCCAAAAAGCCCGAGCCGATGACAATATAAAAGAGCTTCTTACGCGGCCAGACAAGCGTTACCGTTCCCAGCAGATATAGTACTGCCGCCAAGTAGAAAAAATTGGATACCCAAAGGTTATAGGGGTTCAACTACAACAGCCTTTCGATTCTTTTTCCGCCCGGGGCCAAAAACAAAAACGCCCCGAGTCCGGTAAAGACTCGGAGCGCACCCAGCTTTTATTGCCCCTTATCCGGCCTAATGCCTCTCCGCGGGCATTGTCAGCCTTTTCCTCCTGGACAGGTCTTCTGGTTTCCGGATCGACCTACTGACTGCGCCTTCCCACACGGTTAACCCCGTGCAGTGGCCTGGAGCTTTCAAGCTCTTGCAGCCTTCGTCCCCGGTTACAGCGGCGGGACCACGCCGGACTCTCACCGGCTTCCCCATTAAGCCATACGGCATCCGGGAGGATTATTTTGTCTCGACTAATGTACTAAATCCAAAGATAGTGTCAACCTTAATTCTTCTCTGTTCAGGGAATGCGCCCAACGAGTTTTCAGGTTCATGAAGACACTACCTCCACCACAACCAAAGGCAGGTGAGGTTTCTTTTCAAAATCTTACCCTCGGCCCAGGCGCCAGGCGGGCTGCCATTTCTCTACCTGCTGCGCGGTAAGGATCTCAACCTTGGCACCCTGGAAATCCTCTGTGACCTCACCCATGACCTCTTCCATGTCGCCTTCCACGGCCAGGGCGGCAGCCTGGACAGCGGCCAATAGGTCGGGCGAAGCTTCCCACAACCCACGGGACTCAGCCTCCAGCAGCCGCCGGGTGATCTCTTCCAGGGCATAAGGGTTGTTTTCTCTGAGCCAGGCCAGGTTTTCCGGGTTTTGGATAAAGTTTTCCGTGACCGCGTCAAAAAGCCATTTGTCAACTTGCCGGCTGGTGACGCTCCACTTGAACAGGTTATTCACCTTGTTTGAAACCGCCATAGCCCCCTGGAAGCCATGCTTTTTCATATTTTCTATCCAGCGCTGGCTGTTCAGTTTGGCCCGGAAGGCGGTCTCCAGGCCTGTCTTCAAGTCACAAATATCAGCCTGGCCTGAGGCGGAGTTATCGGACCAGTAGAGCTTGGTGTCTTTACCGCCCACAGCCTTGGCTGCCAGAGACATGCCGCCCTGATAGCTGGCGTAACACCCGCAATCCAAAAGGTCATATTCCGGGGAGTACTGCTTCATATAAGAGACATCGATATTCTGTAAATGGCCTGCGTAGAGATCATGGGCTTCAAGGCCATAGGCCCCCTGGCCATAGGCATAGCCGCCCCAATTGACATAGACCTCGGCCAGGTCTTGATCCGATTCCCAGGCTGAGGCGTCTATGGCCAGGCCGATCCCGATGCCGTAGCTGCCCGGCGGCGAGGTGAAAACCCGGTAAGAGGCCAGCCGCAACAGGTGATCCGGATCCGCATCTTGACTTAGCTCCTGGCGCAATTGGTCTATGCGTTCACTATTGTGCCTGCGGATATAGTTGGAATCAGGCCCTTCATCCAAAGAGCCTATGAGCACAACCGCCTGATCCAACAGCTCGATGAAGTTGGGCACCATGTCGCGCACAATGCCGCTGGTCTGCACCAGAACGTCCACTCTAGGCCTCTGCTGAATCTCACCCTCACCGGTCTCCAAGAACAGCTCCGACAAGGGTATGGCCTCGATTCCGGTGACCCGGTCCTGACTATCCCACAAGGGCCTGGCTCCCATCAGATACAGGATCATGCATAAGAGCTCGCCATCGGACTTGAAGGCGTCAATACTCCAGAGATTGTGGCCCACGCTTTCGGGGATGCGGCCCTCTTGGTCCAGGTGCCGGCGAAGTAATTGGTCCGCCATGCCGCAACCGGTTTCCCAGGCGGCCCGGGTGGGCAGGGCGGCCACATCCACGGTAAAGAAGTTTCGCCCCGTGGGCAGGGCCTGGATCTTGCCCATCATCAAAGAACCGGACAGGCCCGGCATAATGTAGCCGCCATTCAGGGCGCTGAGGACCTGCTCGATTTCATCCTGGCTTTGCCGGATCAAGGCCGAAGTATTTAGGGCCCAATGCTCCAGGGCCTGAAGGTCAGAGTCCTTTCCCAGCTCCCCGGCTGCAACTTGGCCGCCTACCAGGTCCTTGAACACAAGGCTGCGGTCATCAAAGTCTTTAGGGTCGCCCCCGCGCTTTTGAGTAACATCAGTAAGAAGCGGGGTAATTTCCTGGTCCCTCTGGCAGATGCCCGCCAGCATCATGGCCTCTGCCTGGGGCTTAGGGGGCAGGCCCAGCAGGTGTAGGCCCTCAGGAGCCAGATGATCTTGGCTCAGCTTTATCTGGCGCAAGGCCCGGTCGATGGTTTCCGGGAAATCCGTTTCTCCTTGGTAGTCTTCCTCAACCAACTTGAGTTCCCGCAGAAGGGGCAGGGCCTCACCCTGGAGCAGCTCAGCCCTTTGCGCCTCCTCCATGTCCAGGGCCCGTTGGTACTGCTCCAGGATGTTGACCAGGCGGCCGGTCTGCTGGTCCAGGCCCGTTGGCCTATATGCCGGGGTGAGGTGGTCGATGATAACGGCGTTGCCCCTGCGTTTTGCCACCAGGCCCTCGCCGGGAACGTCCATTACATAGGGGTAGATGTTGGGCAGATCGCCCAGGCTGATGTCAGAGAAGCATTCCCGGCTTAGTCCCGCGCGCTTGCCGGGCAGAAACTCCAGGGCGCCGTGGCAGCCGAAATGTACCACCGCATCGGAGTTGTCCTGGATATATTTGTAGGCCGCCAGCCAATGGTGCGGCGGCGCCAGGTTGGGGTCGTGCAGGATGCGGCACACCTCCCCGGTGCACTTGGGCCCGTAGCAGCCGCGCTTGGGCTGCAGCATGATCCTTACCTTGCCGTACTTAACCCCGGTGATCAAGAGCACCTCTTCACCGTCTTCTCGGGAGTAGACCATCCCCTGGCCGGGGAAATCCTCCCAATCCTCCAAGAGCTTGCTCCGGGCCTGGGGCGGCAGGGATTCCAAAAAAGGCTGATACTCCTCCCGGTCGGTCATATGCAAGACCCCGCCCTTACGGACTATCTCGTCCACCGTGGTCCAGCGGAACTCGCTTATGGCCTTTTTGTCCATTATGTGGTCCAGGATGGCCTTTCCCTGGGCAGGGGCCTCTCCCACATCATAACCCGCCTGTTTCATGGCCTGTAGGGTTCTGGCCAGGCTCTGGAACACATCCAGCCCCACCCCCAGTCCCACGGTAGCCTCGACCCCTTTGCAGGGGGCGTTATGCAGAACAAAGGTGATTCTTTTCTCGGAGTTGGAGAGTCGGCGCAGACGCAGCCATTTTTTCAGACGGCGGCAGACATGATCTATACGTTCGACGACGGGCAGCATGCCCTTGTCGCGGTCGGCTTCCCCCCCCGGCCCCTCATCGGCGGCAGCCACCACCGTGGGTTCGATCAGGCCGGCCAACTCGGGCTGGGTCATGGCATAGACCAGGGCCTGTGCAGGCAGCCCGGCGGGATCATCTTCCCACTGGGGGATGGTGCGGCCCCAAAGCCTGACCAGTTGCAGCACCGGGACATTAAGCTCCTGAAGCATTTGGTTGTCATCGCTGGAGGAAAGGAACCGCCCGGCGGAGAAGTTCAGGATGGCGCCCAACTGCGCCCCTGCGTCCTTTAAAAAGCGCAACCAGGGATAGCGTTGTTGCAAAGATTGAGAGCCGTTGGGGGTGCCTTCGGTGAAGACACACAAGGGAGCCAGATCATGTTCTTCCAGGGCCTTTATGGCTGCGTTTATTTCGGCCAATTTGTTTTCGTATAGCTGGCCATAGTAAAAGACCAGCCCGATCACATTCTGATCCACATGAACGCCCTGAATACCTTGCAGCCAGTCAAAGTACTCGGCGGTATCCTGAAAAGGTGATGCCGACCCAAAATGATATATGCCTTCTGTAGTGACGGGCTTAATGTCGTCATAGGCTATGTCCAGGCCGGCCAAAGAGGCCAAGAACTTCACCCCGTTTACATAGTTGTCTTGAGAGATCTTGGCCAAATAGGCCTGAAAGCGGGCCAGGTCCGGCCAGGACAGATTGGAAAAATCGCGGGCCATCTCCAGGCCCAAACCCACCCGGATCGGGACCTTGCCGGCGGCCTCTAAAAGATCATCATACCCAGGCAGGTCGCGGGTGAGGTTGGCTATGACCGCATCGATTTCACCTGATTCGAATATTTTTATTGCCGCCTCCGCCTGGCTCTGCGGAAATACAATCAGTTCCAGGGCCTTTGGGGCTAAGCGCTCAGCCACTTTACTCCAAGTGCCCCGGTTGAACATGTGGCCTTGAATCAACGCTATCTTCATTACTTTTCTCCCCCCCCATACCAAGCCCGTCGGCGGCGGTTTTTACCATGGGGTGGACCCGCTCCCTGAGTAAGGGGGCGGGTCCCCAACCGGTTGACTGGCCCAGGCCTTCCTAACGGGTGCCGGGCATGGCGAAATCCCATTCCAGGCCGGCTATGATATAGATGCCGGGCTGTTCATAACCGAGTCCCTCCTCGATATCCTCATCGAAAAGGTTGTTGACCCGAGCGAACGCCTTCAGACCGTCCCAGATGGTGTAACGCGCGGCTGCGTCCACCCGCCAGTATTCATTCATCTCCACGTCGCCCCGCCAGCGCAGGCGCGGACCGGAGTAATAGGCGCTGAGGTCCAAGAACAGCTTGTCCGTAAGGCTGTACTGGACTCCGATCAGGCCCTTGTTGCGGGACACCAGTGTGCTGCGGCTCTCCACGCCTTCTTCTTCGGTTTTGGAGTCACAGTAGGTGTAATTGCCGTAAAGGGCCAGGTTCTTGTAGAAATCCCAACGAAAGGCAAACTCGACTCCCTGGGTGGTTTGGGTGTCGCGGTTTGCATAGGTGCCGCCCAAAGATCCGTCAGGGTCCACCACGGTCACATAGGCGATGGCGTCATCCAGTTTGGTGTGCCAAAGGGTGATCTCGAAGTAGAGCTTGTTGTTAAGCAGGGTCTGGCGCAGGCCGCCTTCAACGGTCCAGCCTGATTCAGGATCAAGGTCCTTGTTGCCGTACCTGGGGTCATAGAGGTTGAACAGGCTGGGAGCGCGGAAGCTGGTGCCGTAGTTGGCGAACAAGGTGGAGCCGATATCCTTGAACGCATAGGAGGCGCCGAACTTGTAGGTGGCTTTGGTGCCGAACTCCTCATGATCATCTATACGCAGGCCGCCGGAAAGCACCAGGGCCTCATTCAAGAGGAGAAGCTGGTCACTTAGATAAACAGAGTACATGTACATACTGCCTTCATCGTCACCGCTTCTGCCCCACTTTTTGCCTTCTTGATCCAAATAGGTCAGGCCCAAGAGCAAGGTGTTTATTCCCAGACCCAAATCCGCATCCCAAATCAGGTTGTAATCAGCCGAGTAGTTAACGCTTTTGCTGTGATAAGGCACGCCGGTGCCGTCGTCATAGACCGGCACTGAGTCGCCCTTGTTGTAATAATTGGCGTAGTCCACGGTGAAGTTGTCCTGGGGGGCGGTGACATAGCCCAGCAGCCCGTTATTGGGGTTGTTGCTCTCTGATTCCTGGCTGTAATATCCCAAAGTGAGCTTCTGGCGCAGGTTGTCAAATATTTGATGCTTTAGCTTCAGGCTGGCCAGATTGCGTTCGTCTTTGTTCCAGTTATCCGGGTCAGGCATCTGAAAGGCCCACCACTCTTCCCGGGTGCTGTTGAAGTCATAGGACTCCTTGAGCATGGCCATATTCCAATCGGCCTTGATGTACATATAGGAGGCCTCGATGCTGAAGGTGTCTCCCCAGTCGTAGCTCAGCTTCACCTGCGGGGTGAAGTTCTGGAAGTCCTCGTGCTCATGCACCCCCTCGCTGTCCGTATAGGCTATGTTCAGGGAGTATTTGAAGGCGCCCTCGCTGCCGCGCAGGCCGGTATATCCCTTTTTCCATTCATAGGTGCCGTATTGAGCGCCCACGTTGAAGTTGGTGCCGGGCAGTCCCGCCTTGGTGGTGATGGCTATGACGCCGGCGGTGGTGTCCGAGCCATAGAGGGCGGCCTGAGGGCCGCGAAGAACCTCGACTTTCTCGATCAGATATGGATCCAAATTGCTGAAAAGGCTGTTGGTGCCGGCCATGCGGGCCGAATTCACTTTTATTCCATCTATAACAACCAGAAAGTGACCGACCGCAAAACCCCGCACGTTGGGATAAGAAGGCTGCCCGGGCCCGCCTGCCCGCTTAAATTCGATTCCCGGCGTGTAGCGCAGCAGGTCTGTAAAATCGGTCAGGCCGCTCTGGGATATGGCAGCCTCGTCTACAATCGTGACCGCATCAGTGACCTGGCTGATGTCTTTTTCGATCTTGGTGGCCTGCACCGTAATGGCGCCCATTTTCTGAGATTCGCCGGCCTTGGGCGTCTCCTCCGCCAAGGTGGGACAGGTCAAGGAAAGGCTTATGGCGATTGCCATGGCAAGGATGAATAGCACCGTTCTTAACCTGGCTATGCGTTTCATTTGGTTCCTCCTCAAGATGTCAATTCCATTGATTGGATGGGCCTTGGGCAGGTCTGGCCTGTTAGTCTTTGAACCGGTTTCCTGGTCAGGAATTAGGGAAACGTGCCGGCGGCCCGCCGGATAATGGTGACGCCTTCTTTCAGGTTGGTTTTTCAGGCTCATAATCAAAACCCTTGGCGCGAAAACAAAAATCCCCCCATCCCTGAACGGGATGGGGGGATTGCACCCTACTTACTTCATCGCCCCTGGGAGCCGCGCAACGTTTTATATGTAAACGCGCCCGGTCTCTCGCCGGTAACGAACGGCTCCCAGCAACCGGCAGGTCTTCTGGCTCCCGGATCTTCCTACTTACCGCGCCTTCCCACTCCTCTTTGGAGCAGTGGCCTATCTACGGCTTTCGTCCCCGGTAACAGCGGCGGGACCGCGACGGACTTACACCGTCTTCCCTATTGTGCCTTTTGGGCACCGGTTGCAATACACCTAACTGTGTAGGTCAATACTAAAAAAATGTCAAGCAGTATCGGCATTCGAGCTATACGTACCCCAGTGCTGCCGCTTTTTTCTGGACTTGGTTTAGGCTGCCTGCTAGGAACAGCGAAGGAGAGACGAAAGCTGCTTTGATTCAACCATGGCTGAAAAGAGGTTGATAGGATGCTGTTAGGTGTTTTTTATGATGCCCTGGAGTTGCAGCGGCACCAAAAAATTATAATCGCCAGGTTTCTCAAGCCTCACAAGGTGATCTCCACCTGCCGGGCTGCCGGCGGTTTAAGGGATGATCTGTCCTGTGTCTACAACCACCAGGCCTGTGAGCCTACGGGCCATCACCGGGGCATGCCGGTCAGCGCCTGGTCCGATCCGACCGAATACCGGCGTCTGATTGCAGAGCAACACCATCTTGAGGCTAAGGCCTGCGCCACCTTGGGTACTGCGGCCAACATGAACAATGCGGCTGTGTGTGAACAGAGCTTTCGGGAGCAAACTGTGGTGGCGGTGGCCACCGGAGGGGTGGAAACCAATGCCGGCCGCATCGGGGACCCGGCCTCCATGTATGAGCATGACGGCCAACACCAAAAACTGAGCCAGTCAGCGGCACCGGAGCAGGGCACCATAAACACCATGCTTTTCATCAACGAGGAGCTCACCCCCGGGGCCATGGTGCGCTCCATCATGACCGCCACTGAGGCCAAGACCGCCGTTTTGCAGGAACTAGCAATAAACTCGCGTTATTCCAACGGCCTGGCCACTGGAACCGGCACTGACCAGATAGCCGTTGCCTGCATGCAAGACACCGGCATACCGCTGACCGGGGCTGGAAAGCACTCCAAGCTGGGTGAGCTGATAGGCAAGGCGGTGTACGGGGCCATCAAGAAGACCCTGGCCGTGCAGAATGAGCTGACCCCGGCGGGGCAGGGTTCCGCCAGGATTCATCTGGAGCGGTTCGGAGCCAGCCGCGAAGAGTTCTTGGCCAAGATATGCTCTCATTTGAATGAGGACCAAGCCAAGCTGCTTAAGGACAATTACGATTGCATCAACCGCGATCCCATGACCGTGGCTGCAGTCGCCGCCTTGGTGCACCT
>JASFOZ010000032.1:0-16904 GCA_050116255.1 Desulfarculaceae bacterium | reverse complement strand
CGGCCCACATCTTTGTGGCCCAAAACACCACGGGCACAGTGAACGTGTTCAACCTGGCTACAGACGATTTTATCGACGTTACCTCCATCGCCGAAATTGTGGTGGCCGAGATGGGGCTGTCCCCGGTTGAGTTCGCCTACAGCGGCGGCGACCGGGGCTGGAAGGGCGATGTGCCCAAGGTGCGCCTGCCTTGCGCCAAACTCAAGGACCTGGGCTGGCGGGTGAAACACGATTCCCGTCAGGCGGTGACCCGTTCGGTGCGGGAGATGCTGGGAAAGGAATAGGCCTTGCAGCGGAATATGCCATATAAGCGGGAAATGCCATGCAGATGGTGATTATGGCCGGGGGCCTGGGCACCCGCCTGGGCCCGCGCACCCAGGACAGGCCCAAATCCCTGGTGCCGGTACTGGGCAAGCCCTTTCTGGAGCGGCAGATCGAGCTGATCCGGCCCCAAGGGGTGACCCGCCTGGTTTTGTGCATAGGCCATCTTGGAGACCAGATCGCGGATTACTTCGGCGATGGCAGCGGATTCGGGGTTCAGATAGCCTACAGCTCTGAGGGAGATAGCCTTTTGGGCACCGGCGGCGCCCTGAAAAAGGCGGAGCCGCTTTTGGATGAAAAATTCTTTCTCATGTGGGGTGATTCCTATCTGCGGCTGGACTATCCTGCCGTTTGGGAGGAGGCCAAGCGCCAGAACCTGCCCGCCTGTATGGTGGTGTACCGCAATGACAACCAAAGGGTGCCCAGCAATGTGGTCCTAAAAGAGGGCAAGGTGGCGGTGTACGATAAATGGCAGGATGACCCGGGCAAGGTCTATATTGACAACGGCCTTACCGTGCTCAAAAGGGATGTCCTGCAGCGCATTCCAACGGGGCAGGCCTTTGCCATTGAAGAGGTGTTCAGGGACCTGGCCCGGGAAGGCCAACTGGGGGCCATAGAGACGCCCCAACCCTTTTATGAGATCGGGTCGCCCGAAGGCCTGAGGGAGCTGGAAGAACTCCTGGCCCGGGAGCAGCAGGCATGAGCGACTATGCCCACACCATTATCCTGGGCGGCGGCCTCACCGGCCTGAGCCTGGCCCGCTTTCTGGGGGGAGACACCCTGGTGCTGGAGGCCGGAGAACGCCCCGGCGGGCTCTGCCGCAGCTTCAGCAAAGACGGCTTCACCTATGACATCGGCGGGCACATACTCTTCTCCCGGGACCAAGACCTGTTGAACACCCTGATCAACTGGCTGGGCGACAACCTGCACCAGCGCCGGCGCAACAACCAGATTTGGTTCAGGGACCGTTTTGTGAAATACCCCTTTGAAAACGGCCTTTACGCCTTGGACAAACAGGACGTGTTCGAGTGCCTGATGGGTTTTTTGAACCGGGAGCAGGGCGAACCCGCCAACCTGGAACAGTGGTGCCGGTTCCGCTTTGGCGAGGGCATTGCCGGTAAATATCTCATCCCCTACAACGACAAGATATGGAAACGGGCCGCCCGGGACATATCCGTGCACTGGGTGGAGCGCATCCCTTCGCCGCCCACTGAGGACATCATCAAGAGCGCCATCGGCATTGAGACCGAGGGCTACACCCACCAACTGAATTTCTTCTATCCCAGGCAGGGGGGGATCGAGGCCCTGATTCATTCCCTGGCCGGCGATGCCCGCATCCTCACCGGCTTCCGGGCATCCCGCATAAGGAAAAAGGGTAAAGACTGGGAAGTATCAGACGGAACCCGCACTTTGGGGTGCCGGCGGCTGCTCTCCACCATCCCGGTGTTTGAACTGGCGGCCGCCTTGGAGGGCGTGCCCCCAGCAGTGCAGGGTGCCCTGGATGCCCTGGTCTATAATCAGGTGGTTTTGGTGATGATCGGCGTCAACCACCCCGGCCTGATGGACAAGAGCGCCATATATATCCCCAGCCCGGATAAGCTGGCCCACCGGGTCTGCTACATGGGCTACTTTTCTCAGCAAAACGCCCCTCCGGGATGCTCCCACTTGGTGGCTGAGATAACCGCGCCGCCAGGGGACCCATTGTTGTCCATTAGCGATGACGGGTTGGTGCAGAGGGTCCTGGCGGATGTAAAGGATATCTGCGGCATCACTGAGGCAGAGGTCATCGCCAGCGAGGTCCGCCGGATCAAGTACGCCTATGTGGTCTATGATCTGGATTACCTGAAGAACCGGCAGACCGTGTTCGATTATCTGGGAGAGGTGGGAATCCCCTGCTGCGGCCGCTTTGGCAGCTTTGAATACCTCAACATGGATCAGTGCGTGCAAAGGGCCCAGGATCTGGCCCAGACCTTGTCAGCGGAAAAAGACTAGCTCGCAGAATACTCTAAGGCCCCCAGGTCCCATCCCCGGCCCCAGGGGCGGGCCCGGCCGTCAAAATCAATTCCAGGCGCCAACAGGGGATAACCCGCATCTACGGCCGGTGAATACGACTCAAGATGAAAGTCTCCTGTGCTTGGGTCCAGAAACCAAGGGTCATTCAAGACAAAGTCGGTACCCAAGATCTCTCCATCATAGCCCCAAAAACCATCAAAGAGATTATAAGCGATCCAGACCTGCTCCAAAGGGACCCCGGGCTCCAGGGCCACCTGGAAGCTCAGGTTGGCGCTGAAGATGTTGTTGTGAATGACCACCGAAGACACCTCGGCGTTTTCAATGTCAATGCCACCGCCCCACTGGCCGCGGCCGTTGTCATAGAAGGTGTTGTTGATTATGTACAGCCCGCTCATGGGGTGAGAAGGGGCGTCCCCGGCTGCTGACAGCGAGAGTCCCAGAAACTGATTGCCATAGGCGATGTTGTTCATGACCCGGATGTCTTCCAAGAGCCCGCCTTGCTCAGAGGCCAGGCTGATGCCGTCGCCAGCGCAGTCGTGGACCAGGTTTCCTGAGACCTCTATGTCAAAGGTGTGCTCGTCCCAGGCGTCTACATAGATGCCCAGCCGGTTCAGGCCGTACACGTGATTAGCGGCGATCACGCCATGGGCGGAGCCGTCCTTGGCGTCAATGCCCTCGCCGCCCTGTATGGCGTCCCCTCCCTCATGGACCAGATTGCCCCGAATTTCAAAGCCAATGGTGCCGGCCACGGTGATGTATTCTTGCTCGCCGCCGTTGCAGGCCAGGCTAACCTGGTTGTCAATGATCCTCACCTGTTCGCTGTCCCACACCCCTATACCCGAGGAGGTGGTGTTGTGGGTGTGGTTGCCCACGATCTCAATATGGCTGGCGCCGCCTATATATATGCCGCAGGCGTTGGAGGCCGGCCCTGCGTTTATCAGCCGGAGCCCCTCCACCCGGATGAAGCTTTTAGCGATGATCTGCACCAGGCCCTGGCCGTCACTCAGATCCAGACCAGCGCCGTCTATGGTCACCTCTTCACCGGCGTAGGCGGCAAAGGTGATGTAGTTGTCTGGGGTCCCCGAGTTTTTGGGAATGACCTGCTCACTGTAAACGCCTCCCCTGAGGTAGAGCACGTCGCCCGGACCCATTACATCCGCCCCCCTTTGAATGCTGGCCCAGGGCAGGGACGCACTGCCTGGGTTGGAGTCGCTGCCCTGAGGGGATACATAATAGGACGCGGCCATGGCCGGGGATGCGGCCAGGGCCAACATCATGAGTATTATTATTCCCAAAGCCCGGTTCATTACAGGTTCCTTGCTTCATTTGGCAATATTAGGAACGTACTGCTATGGTCATGTTAACATATTGCTCAGGCAACTCAGACGGGGGCCATGGGGCGAGTGCAGAAAAAAGCCGCCAGAGGTTTCCCTTCCAGCGGCAATGTGGCAAAAGCCTGGATTCAATCGGTCAACTAGTCTCGCATTTTTTGGCGTCATCCAAAAACATCTGCACGGTTTCCTTGGAATAGGGGTGCACCAGCATGCCCTGGATCAGGTTGGGGGTCACAGTGACTATATGGGCGCCGGCCTCCAGCCACTCCACCACGTTTAAAATCTCCCGGGTGGAGCCGATGATGATCTTGGCCTCGAGGTCCTGCATCTCCAAAAGGTTGCGCAGGCGGGCGATCTCGTCGCAGGCATTGTAACCCATATTGTTCACCCGGCCGCCGAACAGGGATACATAGGTGGCCCCGGCCAGGGCTGCCAGCAGGCACTGCTGGGCGCTCATCATGGCGGTGCAGTTCACCCGGATATCGTGCTTGGTTTCCAGCTCGTGCACCACCTGGAGGTTTTCGCTCTCGCCCTGGGGCCCGTGGATGGTGATCTTTACGTTTATATTGTCCGCCAAGGCGGCGAACTGTTGCGCCTGCTGAATCATGTCAGCAGGGTCGTTACTGGTCACCTCCATGGATAGGGGGTAGGGATGGATAAGGGCGGCGATCTCCTTGGCCCGCTGATGCATGGCCTTTAACCCGCCGGTGAGCCCGTCTTTAAAGAGAATGGTGGGATTGGTGGTGACCCCCCGGATCACCCCCCAGTTCATGTATTTTTCCACCTCCCCGATCTTGCCGCTGTCCAGGAATATGGCCATTTCTGAAAGTTCCTTTACCCGCATTGATTGCTGATTATGTAACCGCAAGCAGCCTGGAGGCTTTTCACCCTGCAGTCGCAATCTACGTCTTGGTTATAAACGGTGTCTATTAATATTCCCAATACTCCGGCGGCCTTGGCCGCCCCCATGTCCTTCCAAGAGTCGCCTACCATAAACGAACGCCCCAGGTCTACACCATGACGATGGGCCGCGTCCAGTATTAAACCGGGTTTGGGTTTGCGGCAGGCACAGCCGTCGCCATCGTCATGGGGGCAGGTAAGTATCTCGTCCACCCGGGTACAGGAGCTTAGATGCGCGTGCATGCGCTCCAGATGGCTTGGCTCCAAGAGGCCCCGGGACAGATCGGGCTGGTTGGTCACCACGATGGTCAGAAACCCGGCCTGCTTCAGGCGCTGCACCTGGTCTGCGGCGCCGGGTGTCAACTGGAACTCATCCAGGGTGCGCGGTGAGGCGATGCCCGCTCCCCGGCGCACCACCAGGTTGAGGACCCCGTCCCGGTCCAGAAAGACCGCCCGCTTTACTTTACCGATTCCCACTTCATCTCATGCTGGAGGATTTTGGGATGGGAGACCAACAGGTGCCAGACCACGCCCTGGAAGGCCTCGGTATGGGGGGTGACCGTGGCCTGGTTCACAGTGGGGATCACCACGCAGGCATCAGCCACCTGGGCGGTGTAGCCGCCGTCCCGGCCCACCACGCCCATGATCTTGGCCCCCACTTCTTGGGCCAGCTTGAGCGCCTCCACCACATTGACGCTGATGCTCTTCTCCAGGCTGCCACCGCCCACGCTGAATATGAACAAGGCGTCATTTGGCCCCAGGCGCGAGCCCTGGAGCCAGCGGGCGAACACGCCTTCCCAGCCCTCGTCGTTGATCAGGGCGGAAAGCTCGCTCACGTTGTCTGTGGGGGTGTAGGATTCTATACCCGCGATCTTGCGGAAATCGTTCACCGCGTGGGTGGCGTTACCAGCCCCCCCGCCCACGCCCAGGAAGAAGATGCGCCCCCCCTGGGCCCGGACCTGGGTGATCACCTCCACCATGGCCTCGATCTGGCTGGTATCCAGTGTTCTAGAGATTTCAATAACTTCGCTGAGATAATCAGTTATGTATTGGTCGCTCATTATTTTAAATGCCCTCCGTCCGGCGGCTACCTCCTGAGGTTGGCCACGATTTTGGCCCCTTCAAAGTCGAACCGGTAGGGGAAATGACTCAGGCCCATTTGGGTCAGACGCTCCACCACCTTGGCCTTGGTTCCCGGGCAATAGAACATGAAAAAGCCCCCTCCGCCGGCGCCCATTATCTTACCCCCCAGGGCCCCGGCCTTGCGCGCCTCTTCATAGGCCTCGTCCAAAATGGGCGAGCTTATGGCTGTGGACAGCTTTTTCTTGGTGGTCCAATGTTCGTGCAGAAGGTCGCCAAAGGAGTTTAGGTCTCCGGCCTCAAAGTATTTGCGGGTCTGCAGGCCGATCTCCTTGATGTTTTTGAGGTTATCCACTACAGCCTGGTCGTCTTCTTTGGTTTTCTGGTTCTGGGAGGTCAGTATGTCCGAGGCGCTCCTTTGGATGCCGGTGTAGAAAAGAACGATATTGTACTCCAGCTCCACCAGCTTCTCGTCAGGGATGCGCACCGGCTCCACCTGCACATAACCGTCTTTCTCAAAGGTGAAGGCAGTCACGCCCCCAAAGGCGGCTATGTACTGGTCCTGCTTGCCGATGGGCTCGCCCAGGATATCGATCTCTATCTTGCAGGCCTCCTCGGCCAGATCCCGTATGGGCACCAAATCCCGCTTATAAGAATGCAGGGCCATGAGCAGGGCCACGCTGAAGGTGGAGGAGGAGCCCAGGCCGCAGTTGGCGGGGACATCGGCGATGCTGGCCAATTCCACATTGCGCCCCACACCCATTATCTTGAGGGCTTCCCGGAATATATTGTGTTTGATCTGCTCTATGGAGTCCACTTCCTCGGTCCGGGAGTAGCTGAGCTTGATGCTGGGAATGAATCTGCGGTTGGCGCAGATGAAGATATACTTGTCAATGGCGCCGGCAATCAAAAAACCGCCGAATTTGGAGTAAAAAGATGCCAGATCAGTGCCGCCGCCGCCCAGAGACATGCGCACCGGAGCCCGCGATATAATCATTTATTCAGCTCCCTATTCCAACTTGATTTCAAAACAAACTAACCGCTTGTTATTTTGACCGCAACCTGTTCGTAGGCATAGGCCAGATACTCATACTCAATGTTGTTGGCCGCGACATACTCTTGAAAGGCCCGGTACTCGTGCTGCTGCCAGTTCGGATAATTAAAATACTCGTCAAATACTATTATGGTTCCCTTGGTTATCCGGTCCCTTAAGAGGTCAAAGATATCCTTGGTAGAGGAATAAATATCACAGTCTATATGTAAAAATGATATGGGCCCGCTGTGTTTATTCTTCCACACCGGGATGGTGTCTGAAAACCAACCTGGGTGAAGCTCCACGTTTTCCGGCACCTTGGGGAGCCTCCCACCCAGGTCAAACCTTTCTTTTTTGACTCTAAAACCTGACCAATCGCTGGGCAGCCCTTCAAAGGAGTCAAACCCGTGCATGGTTTTTCCCCCGCTGTTCTTTGCCAGGAACCGTATGCTGTCTCCTTTGAAAACCCCGAACTCCAGATAATGACCCTCCACATCCAACTGGCTAAGGGCATATTCCAATATATCTTGGCGCATTTGCAGCCCCAAGGCATCCCTCATGTTGTCGCGGACATAATTGGTGGATTCCTCCAGGTCCCTACGCGCAAGTTCGCGAGCCGGATGACGCTTGGCCAAATCCGTTACTTCGTAAACCATGTGAATTAGACGATAAACCATTTTCCGTAGAGTGAAGTTCGTGAGAATCATCAGTGGGGCTCCTGAATGATTGGGCTGCATCTTATAACATGTCATTTTAAAAGGCATTTCGGCCTCTGTGGATCCGTTTCTCAACCCTGCCTCAACTCTTGCAGGCTTTTAGCAAAGCACTTTTTATAACGCCGCGTAGAACCATATTTGTCTTTATAACAGCATCTTATCCTATACCGCTTGACCTTGGCCGCCTGTGTGGCCGAGTAATCGGAAATAAAGCCAGCGCCAACCAAAGGCTGCATAAAGACAAAACAGCGGCATTATGGGGCATCTGGCCCTGGCGTAGCTTCCCGGCCCTGACGAAACTTCCACCATATAGATGATCACCAGCCAGAGCAAGGCATGGGGGCACAGTCCTTGCCTTTGTTTAAGCAACAGCAACACCAGGCCTAAAAGCGCTCCCGCGTAGATAAGGGCCAGGTATAAAAGCCCCAAGAGGTGAGCTGCCAATTCTCCGGGCCTGCCCTTGCCCCATTTGGACCAGAAATCGCCCAGGGGGAGGCGCAGCAGGTCCCCCAGAGGGCCTTTCGTCCCTGGCTTGAAGCCCAGATAGACCATCAGGTCCGGCACCATGGGGACCAGGAGCATCCCCGCCATGGCCCGCAGGTGGGCCTTGAGGGTCAGGCCTGGGTTGTCCTTAATAACCTCCAGGCTCTTTTGGGCATAGGCATCATAGAGTTGCACCCGGCTCTTGGGCTGGGTATCTGCCACCTCTGCCTTGAGCCGGGATTCCGCCTCCTCCCGGGTGATGCCCTCCTTCAGGGCGGTCACCCCGGCTGCCCAGTATTTGAGCAGGTTGACGCTGGAGATGTGGCTGAACTTGGCGCTGCCGCTGACCATATAATTTCGCGCCTGCCATCCGCCGATGAGCACCACCCAGGGCAATAGCAAAAGAAGGACAAGCGCGGTTAATTGCTTGATGTTACGGGATGTTATCCAGAAGTACACCGCCCCCAACAGGGTCAAGGGGATTATAAGGAAATAGGTGACCGGTCTCACTAGGGTGGCCAGTGCGCTCAACGACCCCAGGGCCAGCACCCAGGGCCACCTTCGTCCCTGGGTCTGGAAAAGCATCACCCCCGCGCCCAGGGCTGCCAGCAGCAAGAGGTTAAAAAGGGCCTCGCTCATGAGCCTTTGCGAGAACAAAAACGAGGTGCTGTCCAGGGCCAGGAAGATCACCGCCAGGGCGGCGGCGTTGGCCCCCCAGAGCCGCTTCGCCAGCCAGAAGCAGACAACCATGGTCAACAGGCTGAGCAGGACCTGCGCTAGGGCCAGGAGCAGATGGTTCTTCCCCAATACGGTGTATACTGCGGCCATAAACAGGGGATATCCGGGCGTGCGTACGATCTCGGGCTCCTGCAGGCGGTCCGGCGCCATGGCAAAACGGCCGGTTTGCATCAAGGCCAGGGCCGGGTTTTCATAGCTGGCTGTGTCCAGGGCGATCACCCTTTGGGGGTCTGCCTGGTAATTGATTATCAGGACCCCGGCCCTGAGCAACAGGCTAAAGGCCAATACCGCCGCCAGCACCCAGAGGGCTTTCTGAGGGCTGTTATGGGTGGCGGCGGAAGGAATCAATCGTCTTGGCTCCTGGGACAGACAAAAAACAACCTGAAAATATAAGAGTTTGCCCCAATAATCAAGTAAAGGCGCAGCAAGGCGGGGCAGGGAAAAGGGTTGATATTATCCGGTACGGGCGGGAAGATAAGGGGCCTTGAGGCAAAGGACGGTGCTGTCTAATGAGCGTGTTTTTGATACAGCCCAACCTGGTGGTGCAGAAAAACGATCCTTTGACCACGGGTATACCCTATATGCCCGTGGGCCTGGCCTATGTGGCCGCCTGTCTGGAGAGGGCGGGCCTGGAGGTGGAGGTTATAGACGCCTTTGGCCTCAACCCCAGGCAGGTCCGCTGCTCAGGCCGGTTCATGTTTCTGGGGCTCACCCCGGAACAGGTCCTGGCCAGGGTGGATACCCGGGCCCGGGCCGTGTTCGTCTACGCCGCCAACCTGGCCTGCCACGACTCCAGCGCTGAGATCGTGGCTGCGCTGAAGCAGGACCGGCCCGATCTGCCCCTGGCCGTGCTGGAGAACACCCAGGCCGTGACCGCCTATGCCCTTGCCCAGGCTGCCCCTGAGTTTTTTGCCCTGGGGGCTGATTATGTCCTCTGCGGCGAGCCTGATTTGCGGGCAGTGGATCTGGCCCAAGGGTTGTTGGCGGGCAAGCGGACTTTGGCCGAGCTGGGGGTGGACGGCCTGGGGGACAGGCAAAGGCTCACCGAGCCAGAGGGTGTGATCGAGGACCTGGACTCTTTGCCCTTGCCGGCCTGGGAGAAGTTTCCCTTGACCAATTATTGGGGTTTGAGGTTCGCCCACGGCCCCTTGGAGGCCCGGCGCTACCTCCCCTTGCTCAGCTCCCGGGGCTGTCCCTTTGCCTGCGGGTTCTGCGTGGTGCCGGCCACCAACCACCGCCGCTGGCGGGGGCGTTCCCGCCGTGGCGTTGTGGATGAGATGGAACACTTCCAGAGGACCCTGGGCGTGAGCGAGTTTCATTTCGAGGACCTTAACCCCACGGTGTCCGACTCGCGCACACGCGGGATCTGCAGCGAGATTCTGGACCGGGGCCTGAAGGTAACCTGGAAACTGGTCTCAGGCACCAAGATCGAGACCATAAAGGACGGCGCCAGCCTGGAGCTGATGGCCCGGGCCGGTTGCCGCTACATTTCTTTTTCCCCTGAGACCGGCTCCAAACGGGTGCTTGAGCTGATGGGCAAGCCCTTTGACCTGGAGCATGCCAAGGGTATGGTCGACGAGATGAACCGGCTGGGCATAAAAAGCCAGGCCTGCTTTGTGCTGGGGTATCCCGGCGAAACCAAAGAAGACCTGGACCTCAGCCGGAGGCTGGTGCGGCGGCTGACCCTGGGCGGTGTGGACGAGATCGCCCTGTTTATCATCACCCCGGTACCGGGATCAGCCATATTCGACCGCTTCCAGGGCTTTAAGACCCTTTCCGAGCTTAACTTCACGCCCACCTGGCGCCAGGATTACGCCAGCCTCAACAAGTTCCGCCTCCGTCTTTACCTGAGCTTTCTGTTCTGGAAGGCGCTGCGCCATCCCTTGAAGATGGCCGGTCAGGCCCTGAATTTTGTCAGGCGCCGCTTTGCCACTAAAATGGAGATGACCCCGTACCGGGCTTTGGTGTACAAGATGATGCAGATGAAGTCATGCCGTCCCCGGGAGGAGCGACCATGAAACCGCCTCAACCCCAGGGTAATATTCAAGCCGATGCCAATGGCGCGATGGAAGGTTCACCTCCTTATGAGCTTCCAGGAGGAGTAAAGGTGGCGGTGGCGCTGCCTTGTTATAACGAGGCCATGACCATCGCCAAGGTGGTGCGCGACTTCCGCCAGGCCCTGCCTGAGGCCGAGATCCTGGTCTTTGACAACAACTCCAGCGACGGCACCACCGAGCAGGCGCTCTCCGCCGGAGCCCGGGTGGTCCAGGTCCCCCAGCAGGGCAAGGGCAATGTGGTGCGGGCCATATTCGACACTGTGTCTGCCGATGTTTTGGTCATGGCCGATGGAGACGACACCTATCCGGCCTCAGAGGTGGGCGCGCTCATCCAGCCGGTTCTGGAGGGGCGGGCGGATATGGTGGTGGGAAACCGTATCGTCAAGCTCGAGACCGGGGCCATGCGCAATTTGCACGAGTTCGGCAACCGCATGATCAACCGGGTTATCAACATAGTATTCGGCACCATGCACTCAGACATCCTCTCCGGCTTTCGCGCCTTTAACCGCCGCTTTATGGAATCGGTGCCCATCCTGGCCACCGGATTCGAGGTGGAGACCGAGCTTAATTTGCAGGCCCGGCGGGCGGGCCTGAACGTATTGGAGGTGCCCTGCTCCTACCGCTCGCGGCCCGAGGGGAGCGAGTCCAAGCTGCGCACCTTCAGCGACGGCCGCCGCATCATGCGCACCGCCCTGACCATCTTCCGGGACCACTATCCTATGCAGTTCTTCGGGCTGCTGAGCCTGTTGAGCTGGTGCATAGCCGGAGTGGCCGGGGTGCTCAGGGTTTTGAATATCTGGGACCTGACCGGCCTGCCCAACGCCCTGTTGACCGGCACCATAATCATCTTCGCGCCCATGGGGCTTTTACTGCTCGGCATAGGGCTCATCCTCAACTCCATCAGCATCAATTTCAGGGAGCAGAACCAGCTCATCTCCCGCAGAAAGCGAAATCAATGACCTCTGAGAACCTTGCCTACCAAAAATTGCTGGAGGAGGTTCCCTGCAACCTCTGCGGCTCGTCGCAGTACACGGTTATCCATCCCCCCCGCTATGACCTGGCCCGCCCTGACAAAGTCAGCGAGACCTTCCGCTCCTCCGGCGATGAGATGCTCTTGGACCAGTTGGTCCGCTGTGATGAATGCGGCCTGATGTATTTGAATCCCCGCCTTAAAAGCGAGGTCATCATCGAGGCCTACTCCGGGGGCCAGGACCCGGCCTTTTTCTCCCAGGCCCAGGCCCGGGAGCGCACCTTTGACCGCAGCCTGGGGCTCATCGAAAAACATCTGCCCCACAAGGGAAGGGTGCTGGACGTGGGCACCGCCGGGGGTTCCTTCCTGGCCGCGGCCCACAGGCGGGGCTGGGAAGTGGCAGGCTGCGAGCCCAACCGCTGGCTGGCCCGGGAAGGGGGGCAGCACTATGGCATTGACATCCATGCCGGCACCATCTTCGACATGAACCTTGAAGACGCTGGTTTCGATCTGGTCACGCTCTGGGATGTGCTGGAGCACACCCCTGATCCTCTGGCAGTGCTGGCCGAGTGCCGCCGGGTGCTGAAGCCGGGCGGCCTTTTGGTGGTCAACTATCCTGATATCGCCTCCCTGCCCTCCCGGGCCATGGGGCGCAGATGGGTGTTCTTGCTTTCCGTGCATTTGTATTACTTCACCCCCCAGACCATCCGGGCCGCCTTGGAGAAAAGCGGTTTCACGGCGCTCCTTTTGCAGAAGCATTGGCAGACCCTGGAGCTTGGCTACATCATGAGGCGCATGGAGCCCTACTTGGGGGCAGTGGCCAGACTGGGCGGCAAAGGGGTCCGGGCCCTAGGCCTGGGCAAAGCGTCGATCCCCTACTGGATGGGGCAGACCCTGGTCATCAGCCGCCGGAACGGCCCTGAGGCCTGAAGGGGCAGGATTTGTCAGTCCCAGGTTTTTCCCGCCTGCTTTATTACCTGATAATGGTGTGCCTGACGGCCATGGGCGCGGCCGCTTTTATAGTGGCTGCCCAGTCCTATCCGGTTGTCACCGGCTGGTTGGAGGCCTTTTCCGCGGACGGCAGGGTGGATGACATCTTCACCCTGGCCAAGTTCCAGGGTATTGCCCTTAACCTGCGCCTGGGCGGGGCGCTGCTCTTGGCCCTGACGGCGGCGGGCCTGATCTGGCGGCAAAGGGCTATCCAGTTATTGCAGGCCCAAGTTGATTCCTTGGCCTCTGGCTGGCGTCTTCTCAGACAGGAGATCAGCCAGGGCCTGCAAAAGGACTCAGCCCTGCACCTGACCGCTTTGGCCTTGGTGATTTTAGGTGGCGCGGTTCTGCGCCTGGTCTACATCAACCAACCCATCCGCTATGACGAGGCCCTGTCTTATCTGAACTTCGCCAGCAAGCCTGTGATTGTGGGCCTTTCCTGGTATCCGGAGCCCAATAATCACGTATTCCATAACCTGTTGGTGCACATCTCCACCGCCCTTTTAGGTGAGGGCCTGTGGGCCATCAGGCTGCCCGCCTTTGTGGCCGGGGTGTTGACCATACCGGCTGCTTATCTCCTCTGCCGTTACCTTTACGGCAAAAACGCCGCCCTGCTCTGTGCCGGCCTGACGGCGTCCTCTTCTTTCCTGATCGAGTTTTCCACAAACGCCCGGGGCTACACCATCTGCACCCTGCTTTTCTTGCTCATGGCCGGGCTGATGGCCTGGGTGAGGGAACACCGGGAGCCTGCGGCCTGGTCCCTGTGGGCGATCATGGCCGCCCTGGGACTTTGGACCCATCCCACCATGGCCTTTGCCCTGGCCTCCTTGGGGATATGGTGGATCCTTTCCGCCTCGCCCTGGCGCCAGGACGGCTGGCAGAACCTTCAGTTAAAGGCCTTTTTGGGGGCCTGCCTGGGGACCCTGATTTTATCGGCGTTTTTGTATCTGCCCGTGATTATCATCTCAGGCTGGCGGGCGCTTTTGGCCAACGAGGTGATCGCCCGCAGCAGGTATTTGCAGGGCTTTGTCCAGCGTCTGCCCGTCATCTGGGAGCAATGGAACCGGGATCTGCCCCTGGCGGCCAAATTTGTGGCCACAGCCGGATTTTTGGCGGCCGTGATCTGGCACCGCCGCCTGGCCCGGCGCATGGCCTGCCTGGGCCTGGCCGCGGCTATTGGCTGCGGGTTGTTTCTGGTTTTGCAGGGCACCACCCCCCCCACTCGCACCTGGCAGTTTCTGGTGCCGGTTTACTGGGCCTTGGCCGCAGCCGGTATTGCCTGGCCCCTGAGGGTGCTTTTTACAGCCAGGAGGGGGCGACAGGCGTTATTCGCCCTGCTGGCCGTGCTGATTACCCTGGTAATGTGGGTTGCCACCTACCGCTCCCAATCGGTGCTCCGTTCCGAGCTTACCGGCACCATGCGCCAGGCAGGAGAGGTGGCCGAATACCTGGGGCGGCATATAAAGCCCGGAGACCGGGTGGCCTCCACGCACCCCAGCTCATTTCCGCTGACCTACAACCTGAAGATACGCGGCCTGCCCCTTGGGGTCATGACCACCAGCCGGGACCAATTAAGGGCCAGCCCCCGCTTCTGGCTGCCTTTGACCCATATCCAGGCCGGGCCGGAGCAGGTCCTGCGCCAGAGCGGGCTGGACCCGGGTTCAGAGTTCGGCCCGCCCAGGCTCATGCTCAAGCTTGGTCAAGCCAGGCTTTACCTGATCGAGAAGCAAAAACAGTCCGGCCCAGGGAAAAAATGAACGGACAGGCCTCATGGAGCCGGGGGCTCCTAAGATGGAACTTATAAGGCCTGCTGTGAAGTCTATGCCTTAGCCAGGTTTAATCCACGATACGGTAGCTGCTCACGGTCTCCATGAGTTCCTGTACCACCCCGGCGGGAGCAGCTCCTTGGGAAAGCCTCTGGGCCACGATCCGGCCCATGTCCAGGCAATGATCTGCATTGTTGTAGTTATAGAGCCCCAGGCGGCCGCTGAGGATCAGGTTGGGAAACCGGGTCAGAGACTGCGTCACCCGGCGCACCTGGTCTTGATAGTTTTGGCCGTAACGGGGGTAGAATTCCGGAACCCGCACCACCAAAGAATCGTAACATTCTTCTTGTTTCACGAACCCGGCCTCCACCACTCCGTCAAGGCACCTTTGCACCAGGTCGGCATCCGGCGCCTGCCATAGGGGGTCTTGAGGGCGGCAGGTGAAATCGCAGCACAGGGCGGTGCGGTCGGGCGGGCCCAGCTCGGGGTTCATCTGCTTTTGCTCGAAAAGGCGGCTGAAGATGTATCTGCGTTCAGGAAAGAAGATCCACTGGTCCTGGGTGACCAGGGGGCGTTTGATAAAGAGATAGACCATGATCACATGGCGGAACTCCAGGCCGCCCAAAACCTGGGCCAGCGGGTTCTGGTCCCCGGAATAAAGCAGCCCGCCCAGGGACTTCAGGGGGATGGTGGAGACAATCAGGTCACAGGGCCATTGTGCCGCTTCTCCGTCAATCTTGGCTTCCACCCCGGAGATGGTCTCTCCCTCAGTCATCAGCCGCTCAATTTCAACCCCGGTCAGCACCTGGCCGCCGCTGTTTTTTATGCCCTGGGCCAGGGCCGAGGCCAGGGCGCCGAAGCCCTGCCTGGGGTAGAGGAAACTGGGGGCGCTGGTCTCCTTGGTTTCCTTTTTGAGTCCCAGGAGCTTCAAAATAACCTCCAGGCCGCTGCCTGCGGGAATGCGGGTGCGGGCCATGTCCGGGTGCAAGGTGCTGGGCTCTCCCCAGACCTTGTCCGCCAGGGGCTCGAAGACCAGTTCATAGGCTGGGCGGCCGAAGCGGTTAATCATGAACTGCTCGTAGTTGGCCGGCTCGCCCGAGGAGAAGAGCCCTTTGGCCATGCCCAGGGCGTAGCCCAGCCCCAACTTTAGGAAGACCCCCGGCCCCAGCACCCGGGCCAGGTTGCCCAGGCTCAAGGGGTAGTCAACCAAACGGCCGCGCAGGAAGATACGGTTTTGCTTGTTCAGTTCCAGCAGGCCCTCTCCCATGAGGGAGCGCACCTCATCCATGATCCCCGGAATCAGGGAGTAGAACTTATGGGCGCCGTAATCCAGGGTGAATCCGTTGTGCTCGAAACTGCCGCAGACTCCGCCTATGTCAGCGGCCCTTTCCAGCACCTTCACCTCAAAGCCGCCCTGCCTGGTCAGGTGCCAGCCTGCGGCCAAGCCGCTGATGCCCCCGCCCAGAATGATTACTCTCTTGCTAGCTCTCAAGGTTCATCTCCAAGATATTAGAAAAATCCCGAAGTTCCGCTGCGGAACCGGCGCCTAATAATAACCGGGGCGGATGGCATACGCAATTTGACAATCCGCTCCAGCCCCGATAAGTTGAGTCCCGCGCTTGGGGGCTGGTTGTTGTTTTCAAGACTGGGAAGGTTGGCATGGGCCTGGTCAAACAAAGCCTGCGTAACATCCTGCAGCGCAGCGGCCTGCACCGGGTTTGCAGCCCCTGTAACCAGGGGCCGGCAGCGCTCTTCTATCACGGGGTTGAAGAAGAGATCGCTGACCCCCGGGTGCAATTAGTGCAAATGCCTCTGGCCCGTTTTGAAAAGGAGATCCGCTATCTCAAACGCCGTTTCGAGATTATCTCCTTGGGCGATCTCTTTCAGGGGATTTTGAGCGGCTCGGGCCTGAACCGCCGGCAGCTGGTTCTGACTTTTGACGATGGCTATGAAAACCTGGTTCGCAATGTCGCCCCTTTGCTCAAGTCCCTGAAACTGCCCTTTGCCGTTTTTATCAGCACAGGCCAGGTTGATGAAGGCCTGCGCTTTCCCAGCTACTACCTGCGCGCCTGTCTTTTTCATGGCGGCCTGGAAAGCCTGAAAGTGCCCAGCCTGGGGCAAGAGTTCAAGCTCCAAAGCGAGCAGGACATCCTCAAGGCCCTGCGGGTGATCAGGGTGGCCATGGAGACCTCGCCGCATAACCAGGTGATGGCCGTGGTAAAAGACCTGCAGGACGCCCTGCCCCCTGAACGCTGGCAGGAGCTGGACGAGTTTTTTTCTTCCGAGCGACCCCTGAGCTGGGCCCAGGTGGAAGAACTGAGCCAGGCCGGGGCGGTGATCGGCTCTCATGGTCACGATCATACCCTTCTCCACCAGTGGCAGCCGTCCTCGGAGATTCAGCGCCAGCTTTCTTTGAGCCAGAGACTGATCACCGAAAAGGTGGGCATGTGCTCCTTTATCTCCTATCCCCGGGGCACTGTCTCCGACCTGTGCACACACACCA
>JASFOZ010000031.1:0-16929 GCA_050116255.1 Desulfarculaceae bacterium | reverse complement strand
TGCTTATATTATTTAGTGTCACCACGTTATGCGAATCGGAGAGGCGGTCATGGACAGTTCACTATCCGCCGGCTCTGGGCATTGAGTGATGCCCGCCCCAAAAACCAAGACCTTTGAGGGTTACCGCTTAATCCAGCGGATAGCTACGAGCGGCATTGCCCAGCTTTTCAAGGCTCAAAAGCTGGACAACGCCGGCGCCGGCCAGATGGTAGCCCTTAAGGTGTTCAATCCGCAACTGACCGGCGAGAAAGCCTCCCGGGAAGCCTTCCTGCAACAAATCCGTTTGGCCGCCCATTTGAATCACCCCCATCAGGCCTTGATCTTGGATTGGGGCGAGGCCAATCCTCCGCAAGCGGGCGGGAGCCCCACGCAATCCCACGATAAGAGCGCCTGCTATCTGGTTCGGGAATGGATCGCCGGCCGGAACCTTGCCCAGGTATTGGCCAGGGCCAAAAAACAGGGCCGGATGATGTCAAGCCAGGCCCTTTTGGGCATCTTTTTCCAGGCTGCCCGCGCCTTGGACTCAATTCCCTATCAGCCGGACTCCAAAGGCGAGCCTGTGGATTTGATCCACGGCCATGTCTGCCCCCAGAATCTGCTCATTTCCTTTAGCGGCGCGGTTAAACTCACCGACCTGGGCCTGTATCCGGCCCTGGACGCATCCCCCAGCGGCGGGACTAAGCGGGATTGGGCGCCCTACCTTGCCCCGGAACAGGCCCGTGGTCAAACCGGGGGCCATAGCAGCGACCTTTATTGCCTGGGAGTAATGCTTTGGGAGGGGCTCACCGGGTGGAGCTTTCAGGAATACGGAGCCTCAGCCAAGGACAAAGGAGCCCGGCACATAACCCCGCCCTCGTCCATAAACCCCCAACTTCCGGTGCAGTTGGACCGGTTGCTTATAAAGGCCCTGGACCCTGAGCCCAGGCGGCGCTTTCAAGATGCGCTTGAATTGTGCCAGGCCTTGGCAGAGGTGCTGGACGGGTCCGCCGCCCAGGAGTTGGAGGCCAAACTGAAGGGGCAGATGCACCAGTTGTTCGGCCATGAAGCCGGGGCCGGTGAAAACCAGGATGCCTTGGCCCCTCCGGGATCGGAACCGCCGCCTGAGAGGGCATCTTCCTCATCTTCGTCCAGGCTTCTCACCAAGGAGGAAGTGGCTGCATTGGTCACTCCGGAAGCGAAACCGCCGCCTGGCCGCAAAAAGTTTTTCAAACTGGCCGGGGCGGCGGCAGCCTTGGCCGCAGCGGCCTTGATGCTGGTCTTTGGTTACCTTTACCCGGGCGAGGCTGGTTTTAAAAAACAGGTGCAGCAGGCCAGAGCAGCCATTGAACAGGGAAGCTTCAACCTGGCCTTGGCCGAGCTGGACCGGATGGAGGTTGATCATCCTCAGCTGGCGGTACGCCTGGACCGGGTCAGGGCCGAGGCGCTCCTGGGGCGGGCCACCTCGAAGCTGGAAGGAGATACCGAGTCGGCCTTACAGGACCTGAGCCGGGCGGCGGAACTGGCCCCGGATTGGCCCCAGGTATACATGCAGGCCGGAAGGGTGCTGACCCGGCTGGAGCGGTTTGACGAGGCCCTGGCCGCCTATGGCCACGCGCTCAGGCTGGACCCGCAGATTGACGGCGCCTGGTTCAACACCGGCTATATCCACTTGCAGCAAGGCCGCAACCTCGAGGCCGTGGCGGCCTTCCGTAAGGTGGTGGACCTTAATTCCCCTTATACCTGCGACGCCTATGTGAACATGGCCGTGGGGCAGGCGCGGATGGGCAACCGCGACCAGGCGGTTCATCTGCTGCGTTTGGCCCTGGTGAAGAATCCCAACCACAAACTGGCCCAAGCCAACCTCAAAAAGCTGGAAAAACTCCAGTCACAGCCATAGGCCTTCAGCAAGGGGAGGGGTGTCTGATTTTCCACGCAACGCGTTTTTATTCAAATGGTTCTTCCTAAGAAAATGTTGCCTGAGGGGACATTTTCCCGCTTGAGGGGCTGTCATCATTTGATTTTACAAGCCACGGGAAACATTTTCTTTGGAAGAACCAGGGGGTCTTAGTATCGGCTGATTATCGCCCTTGTCAAGGCCGCGTACGCGCCCACAGGGTTTCAGCCTTGACAAGGGCGATAACCAGCTATATCCACACAAAACATGACACACCTGCAAGGAGTGATACCCATGAATTATTGCCGCCGGGTGCGGCCGGCCCTTTTGCTGATTCTGGGTTGCCTTATGTTGAACGGGGCTTGCGCCCTCAAGGACCTGGAGACCAAAAAACCCGCACCGCCAGAGCCGGTGGCGGCTGCCCCTCTCACCCCCGAGCCCGGCCAGATTATAGGGGCCCGCTATGTGAATCCCAGCCTGGGCGTCTATTGGTTCAACCTGGGCGGATACCAGCCCTTGCATCCCGGCAGCGGGGATAGCTTTTTGTTCGGTTGGAAACGCGGCCCGGTCCAGGCCCGGCTGTGGGCGTTGCCTTTTGGGGACCTGGAAAAGGCCGCTGACCATCTGGCCCAATCTCAGAATTGGAGGCTGGGGGCGGCCCGCAAGGTGGCCTGGCAGGGGTTTCCGGCCATGGATGTTCCCTTCAGCGGACCAGAAGGCAGCGGCCGCCTGCGCTTGCTGGCGGCGAGGCCCTGGATCTTGGCCGTAACCGCCCACCAGCCCCGGTCCGGCAAAGCCGCCGGCCCGGAGATTCTGGTGACCATGATCGAGGGCCTGCGCCTGATTCCTCCCGGCGACGTTTTGCACACGGTCAAGCGGGCCTCGGAAACCTTGGCCGTGGTGTCGCTTTGGTACACCGGGTCTATGGCCCACTGGCCCAAGATTCTCAAATACAACCGGTTACGGTCGCCGCTTTTGAGGCCGGGTCAGGAGATACTGATCCCCGCGGATATGGTCTGGCGCCTGGATCCTTTACCGGCCTGGTCCCACCGTCTTTCCCTCCCTTCCCGCACGGGAAAAGGCAAAGCCATGGGCCAGCCCGAGGCCACGGGCAGGCCGGATCTTGAATTGATGCCGGCCGGGCCCAAGTAGTGGCTGCAGGACATAAAGGTTTTCAGGAAAATAATTTCAGGCACCCATGCCGCCTGGATAAGACTTCTCACTGGGGCAGGGAAAGTGGAGTGATCGGCCTTGCCGTTGGAGCTTGGCAAAAAAGGCCTGAAATATGTGGCGCCCAGGGGCAGGCAGCTAGAACTCTGCCAGGGCGGCCACCTCGCTGCCGGTCAGGACTTTGTCGATATCCAATAGGATAATAACCCGTTCCCCGACTTTGGCCATACCCAGGATGAAGGCGGTGTCCAAAGAGACGCCGAAGCTGGGGGTGGGTTCCACCTCCGAGGCCTTTACGTCGGCCACTTCGTTTACCCTATCCACCACGATGCCCATCTGTACGGTGTCTTCGCCGCTTTGCACTTCCACGACGATCACACAAGTGCGGTCATCAGGCTCTTTGTAGGGCAGGCCGAACTTCAGCCGCAGATCCACAACCGGAATCACCTTGCCCCGCAGATTGATGACGCCCAATACGAACTCCGGCGTGCGCGGTACTGGAGTGATGTCCATCATCCCGATGATTTCACGCACCCTGAGAATGTCTTGGCCATACACTTCCTCAGCCAGATCGAATGTGAGGTATTTGCCGGCAATCCGGTCGGCCAGCGTGGCCCCAGGGTCTCCGCTTTGCGCTGCCTCTGCCATGACTTGTCCTCCCTGTAGGGTCGAAAAAAAATCCTCGGTAATTATGACAGATATATAGTGATTTGCGCAACCATCAGAGCTTTAAAGATATTAAGATATTCATTTTAGGGTCGGCTACAAAGGCAGTGAGGCCGAGATCACAAAGCCTCCTCCCTGGGCCGCCGGACCCATGGTCAGACCGCCGCCATGGGCTTCCAGGATGCGCCGGGCCCGGGCCAGTCCCAACTCAGGACCGAAGCTTTTGCCAGCCAGGGGATCGTTGTCCGGGCTGGGAAGGTCGCCGGCGCCGAACAAGGTAATCACCGCCTGTCCTTCTTTTTCTTGTAGATGCAGGTGTAAGACCGCCTGGGGCGCGGATTGCATCAAGTGGCAGGAATAGGAAAGCAAGTGCTTCAAGGCCGCCTCCATGCCCCGAAGGTCGGCCTCAATCTCAAAAGGGCCTTGGGGCAGGTGCAGCTTAATCTCAGGAAACAACTCTTTTTGCAGGCCTGTTATGGGCAGGACGCGGTCAGGAGTCAGCCCCCTAATCAAGGCCGCCAAGTCCATCTTCTGGGATGCGGGCTTATAAGGCGCCACCAGGGCCACCATCTCGGCCAGCACCTGATCCAGGCGAGCGGCCTCGTCCACGATCACTTGGGCGTATTGCCGTACCTGCTCCGGCTGCTGGGCTGAGCCGGTCAGGCGGCGGGCGAATCCGCCCACACTCATCAGCGGATTTCTTATTTCATGGGCCACCGCTTCCATGGCGGTCACCATTCCCAATTCCTGAAGCCGCCTCTGCTCGGCGCCGGACTGCCGGGCCTGGGCCACAGACTCCACGGCATCGCGAACATGGGGCTCCACTTGACGGCTCAACCGGCTCAAGGCGGCATTTGCATTTTCCATCACCGCCAATAAATCAGCCTCCTGGTCCAGTTCGATCTCAAGAGATTCAGCCGCTTGGCCCACGTAGGAGAGGGCCGTGGTCAAGATCTGATTGACGGTTTCGGCATTGAAACCAAAGCGGCGCCAAGCCACCTGGTGTATGCCGCTTAGGGGGCATTCCGGCAAAAAGAAAGATTCCGTGGCCCGGCGGGCGAAATCGCAGACCTCTACCAGGATGGGGGCCTTTTGCGGAGGCCGTTCCTGCACCACCTGCTGGCAGGCGGCCAAACTTTCAGGCAGGCCCCAGCGGCGGATGGCCTCAGCCCCCAATTGACGGTGGTCCAGCCCCAGGTGTTCCTGCTCCCAGGCCAATTGCCGTTTCAGGGCCGCTCCCGGGCCGGGAAAGCCTTGGAAGCGCTCTTCTCCCAGGGCCTTAAGCAGCAGAGGCAGGCCCAACTCCAGAATCAGTCCACCTACAAAGGCCTCCTCCGGGTTTTCCAGGGCCAGGCGCAGGGCGGTCTCCCGGGCCAGCACCGCCCGGTGCAAGGAGGCCCTCCAAAAGAGGTGATAGTCAGTTCCGCCCTTTTTGATGGGCAGGGTGTCGCGCAGGCTGATGCTCAGGGCCATGATGCGGATCTCGCGCAGACCCAACAGCACCACCGCCCGGGTAATGCTGGTTACCTCCTCGGCGCCCCGGCTGAAGACAGGGCTGTTGACCAGCTTGAGCAGGCGGGTGGTTAGCCCGGCGTCTTTTTCAATAAGGGATGCCAGGTCCTGGGCCGAGGATTCCTCCTGGGAGGCCATGTCCACCAGGCGCAGGGCCAAAGGAGAGAGGCTGGGAACCGCCCCCTGGGCCAGGGCCTGTTCGAGGATGTTTTTATCTTCTTGTCCCATTTTTTCTCTCGTAGAAATGATATCACGCCCACGGCGGTAAAGCCCAGTCGCCCTTGACCGGCCCAGACATTCGAGTAAGCTAGCTGATTGTGCGGTACCAAGGTCCCATATACCGGCCCCCCTCAGAGGCGGACAGCCTTCTGGTCCAGGCTACTGTGGGTTGCCCCCATAATAAATGCAGCTTTTGCATGGTCTATAAAAAGGGGCCTTCTTACAGTGTGCGCCCCCTTGCGGAGATAGAGGCCGATCTGGAGGAGGCGGCGGCCGGGCTGGGGTCCCGGGTCAAGAGCCTTTTTTTTCCGGCGGGCAACTCCCTGGCCATGCCCACCGCGGATTTGGCCCGGGTTTGCCGGCGGGCGTCGGAGCTTTTTCCTGGGCTCGAGCGCATCACCGTATATGCCTCCATGCCCTCCATAGAGGCCCATGGCCCCCAGGGCCTGGCCCGTTTGCGCGCCTCGGGATTGAGCCGCCTGCACGTGGGTTTGGAGTCTGGCCATGGCCCCACCTTGAAACGGGTCAAAAAGGGCACTGACTCCGCCCAACAGGTGCGGGCGGGACGGATGGCCCTGGAAGCGGGGTTTGAATTATGCCTGTATGTGCTTTTGGGGTTGGCCGGCCCGGCGCAGTCATTGGACCATGCCCGCGCCACCGCCTCGGTCATCAACTCCATTAATCAGGCCGGCCCCTTGACCGTACGGCTCAGGACCCTGGTGCCCAAGATCAACACCCTGTTGTTACACCAGATAAAAAAGGGGCGCTTCACCCTATGTTCGCCCCATGAAGTTCTGGCCGAGACCAGCGCCCTGGTGGAGCAGCTTGCAGGCCCCTTGGATCTGTATAGCGACCATTACACCAACTACCTTAACCTGCAGGGATCTCTGCCCCAGGACCGGCAACGCCTATTGGACCTGACCGGCCAGGCCCTTACCAGACCCCGGGAAGACTTCCGCCCGGACTTCATAGGCCGGCAGTGAGATTTGACCCTGAGCGGCAAGCCGCCCTTGTGGACCTTCCAAGCAGATGATATAACCTTAGGAAATCTTGATCCGGAGAGATAGCGGCATGAACAGAGGCGACTATGACGACATGGGCCCTAGGATCGAGATCGGGCCCGAACCCCAGGAATCGAGTTACACCTCCCGCACCACCCAGACCAGTCCGGTCCCGGATATGGTTTCGCTGCAAAGAAGCAAGGGAGGCTCCGGCCTGGTGGCCTGGACCGGGTTGTTACTGGCGCTGATCGCCCTGGCAATCGGGCTTTGGGGAGTGCTGACCCAGCCGGAGCCGGTTCCCGGCCCCCCGCCCTCCCCGGGAGTGGTGCCGGGCGGAGCTGCCGAGAGAGTGGCCAGCCTGGAGAAGGACGTACAAGGCTTGATGCTGCGTATGGTCACCCTGGAAAAGGAGATCCAGGCCCTGGGCAAGAAGGCGGGCTCGGTGACCAAGCTGGCCGAGCTTTCCAACCAACTGGCCGGGCTCCAGGACCGCTTGGACGCCCTTACCCTGGACATGAAGACCAGCGCCTTGGCCCGGCGGACCCAGTCAGGCGCCTCCAAGCCGTCCCAGAAGGAAGAAAAGCCCCAGGCCAAAGCGGAATCCCCGGCGCCGTCCAAGCCCGAGCCCAAGCCCGCTGCCAAGCCGGCTCCTAAAAAGGCCAAGAAGCTCACCTATAAAGTAAGGCCCGGCGACAGCCTGTTCAGCATCGCCCTGCGCTACAAGGTGACGGTCAAGGACCTGATGAAGTGGAACAAACTAAAGAAAGGCGACCTTCTCAAGGCCAACGAAGAGCTGGTTATCTATAAATAAATCAAGCAGTTTACCGCCCCGGCCCCAGGGGGCGGTTTCTTAAGCCTGCGTTTTAGGCGCGGGCTTTTTTCGCCGAGGCCGCCGCCGCCTACGCCGTCGGCCGGACCGGCGGCTGGGCCTGGCCAGCGCCCGCAGGTCCTCACCCAGAAGGTCTCCCAGCTGGCAGGCGGCCTCAAAGTACCCTTTTTCACTTACCTTTTTGGGCAGGCGTTGCCGCTCCTCCCCGGACTCCAGATAGAACATCACCCCGCCTATCTGCTGCATCCGCTCTACAACCCGTTTGGCAAAGGCCACCGGCGCGGCCAAAGAAGGCAGGGTCTCGCGCACGAATTGCGTCCATTGGTTGCGGCCCGGCCGTCCCGGCGGAAATTCCTGTCCTTTGGCCAGAGACTTGAGTGCAGGCCAGAAAAGGGCGGTCACCACCACGGAATCCTCCAAGGCCTTGCCCCTTCGGATGGAGGCGTCGACCTTGGCCATCAAGCTCTGGGCCTGTGCCAGCAGTTCGCCGCCGTCTGCTCCGTACAAAGACTCCAGGGTGGGCAGTAAGCTGTAGAGCACTCCGGTACGGTGGGCAAGCTCCAGCCAGGCGGCCGATGATCCTCCGGCCAGATCCCGCATCAACTCGTCCCGGATGCGGCTGGTGGGGCATAGGGCCAGGTCTTTTTTGTGGGCCATTATGGCGGCCAGGGTGTCACCGGTGAGGGAAAAGCCGGTGCGGGCGGCGTGGCGCACCGCCCGCAGCACCCGGACCGGATCGCGGCGGAAGCGCAAATCCGCATCGCCCACCGCCCTGATGAGGCCGGCCTTGAGATCAGTCAAACCCCCTATGTAGTCCACAACGGAAAAATCGGCGATGTTATAAAAAAGGGCGTTTATGGTCAAATCCCGGCGCAGGGCGTCTTCGGCGGCGTTGCCAAAGGTATTGTTGGCCTGAAGCACCTGTTCGCCCGAAGGATCAGGGTCAGCCGCCCGGCGGAAGGTGCTGACTTCGATGATCTTGCCGCCCCTGAAAAAAACCTGCACCAGGCGGAAGCGCCGCCCGATTATGCGGGAATTGCGGAAAAGCTTGTGGATCTGTTGGGGATGGGCGTCGGTGCTAATATCGAAATCTTTGGGCCTGCGGCCTAAGAGCAGATCCCGGACACTGCCCCCGACCAGATAGGCGATAAAGCCGTGACGGTGCAGGCGGTACAATACCTTCAAGGCATCGGGATCGATGTTTTTACGGCTGATACCATGCCGGGGCCTGGGGATGACGCGGGCTTGGGGGAGCTGGCGAGGATTGTTCTCTGATATTAAAGCTGTATCCACCTGGACTTTCCGGCTTTGAGCTATTGTCAAGCTGGTGTCACTAACATAGATTAATTAATCTATAGCATGAGAGGCTGCTAGTCAAAAAAGGGTTGAGACTGAAAAAATCTTGGCGAGGTGTTGGCATGATACGGGCATGGTTAGATACGGCATTGGAAGCGGCTAAGGCGGGAACCAGCGTGCTCAAGAAGCTTTGGGGGCATAGTCTGACTGTGCAGAGCAAGTCACGTTTTGACTTTGTCACCGACGCCGACCAAAAAAGCGAGGCGGCCATATTGGAAGTCATCCGCCGCCGCCACCCTGATCATCTGATTTTGGCTGAGGAATCAAGCCAGGATTTTAAAAAGGCCCGGGGCACCGAAAAAGCGCTGTGGATAGTGGACCCTCTGGACGGAACCACCAATTTTATCCATGGCTTTCCCCATGTGGCGGTGAGCGTGGCCGTGGCTGTTAACGGCCAGCCTCTGGCGGGAGTGGTGGTCGATGTTTTTAGGGACGAGGTTTTTTACGCCTCTAAGGGGCAAGGCGCCTGGCTGGGAAACACCCGCCTGCAGGTGAGCCAGGCCGCAGATCCGGCCCAGGCCCTTTTGTTGACCGGCTTTCCCTTTCGTCAAAAGCACAGGCTTCAGGACTTTTTGGGTCTTTTCACCGAGCTGTTCGAACAGGTCTCGGGCATACGCCGGGCCGGGGCGGCGGCCTTGGACCTGGCCTATGTGGCTGCGGGCCGGGCCGAGGGGTTTTGGGAGATCGGCCTAAACCCCTGGGACGTTGCCGCCGGGGCCATACTTATCACCGAGGCAGGGGGAGTCATAGACGACTTTTCCGGCAAGGGGGGTCATTTGTGGGATAATGAGGTGGTGGCAGGCAACCCGGTCCTTGTGCCCTGGCTTAAAGAGGCCTGCTCCCGGCACCTGGGAAAATGAACTGTAATTTAAAATTAGTTTTTTGATCTGAAAGGCATCGATTCCGGGAAAACGGGCCGGCTCTTAGGTGCTGCCGCCCCAGATATCCTCCCAGCCGGGGGCGCACAAATCCATCTCGTCTATACGCGAATCTTCCTTGGTCTTACGGTAGTAGCAATAGTCACAGGAGAAGCTGGGCCACATGTTCGCCGCGGCGATGTCCAGGCAGAACAGGTAATATGGGCATTGCAGATTGCGTTCTCCATCTAGGTTGCTGGGATTGGCGTCCTCGGGAAGATAATACACCTCGGCCTCTCCTAAAGGGGGATATAGGTCGGACTGAAGGAAACTATCACGTTTTTACTCAGGGTGCAAATAAAGTTAATCTGCATGCGGCCTGGTGAGGATAGGCCTTGATAGCCCATGTAGATATGGACGCGTTTTACGCCTCGGTGGAGGTGCTGGATCGTCCCGAGCTCAAAGGCAGGCCGGTGATAGTGGGCGGAACCAGCGACCGGGGCGTGGTGTCGGCGGCGTCTTATGAGGCCCGGGCCTTTGGGGTGCGTTCGGCCATGCCCGTTTTCCAGGCCAGACGCCTTTGTCCCCAGGGCGTATTCCTCAGGGGCCGCATGGCCCGCTACCAGCAGGTGAGCCGCAAGGTGATGATCGTGTTGGAATCGTTCACGCCGGCGGTGGAGCCGGTGTCGGTAGACGAGGCCTATCTGGACCTGGGCGGCACCGAAGGCCTTTGGGGTGGTCCGGAGCAGACGGGCCGGGCCTTGAAAAAGGCGGTTTTAGAGGCCACCGGCCTCACCTGTTCGGTGGGTTTGGCGCCGGTCCGTTTTTTGGCCAAGATCGCCAGCGACAAAGACAAGCCCGACGGGCTGACGGTGGTGGAGGATGTGGAGCTTTTTTTAGCGGCGGTGAAGCTGGGCGAGGTCCCCGGCGTTGGCGCCAAGGCCCGGGCCCGCTTGGAACAGATGGGCTTGACCCGCCTGATCGAGTTGCGCGCCCTGGGGCAGGAACGCCTGCTCGCAACGATGGGCTCCTTTGGGCAAAGGTTGTGGGAGTTGGCCCATGGCCGTGACGCCGCCGCTATAAACCCCCACCGGCCGGTGAAATCGGTCAGCCATGAACGGACTCTGGACCAAGACACGGATGACTTGGATTTTTTGTCCGCACACCTTTTGGGTATGACCCAGAAGGTGTGCCGGCGGCTCAGGGCCAAGGGCCTATGCGGCGGCACTGTGACCATAAAGCTCAAACACGCCGACCACCGCCTGGTCACCCGGAGCAAGGGGCTTGAGCGGCCCAGCGATCAGGCCGAGGACATCTATCCCGTGGCCCGTGACCTTTTGGCGGCATATCCCCAGGCAGGGCCTTTTCGCCTCATCGGTGTGGGTGTCAGCAACCTGGCGGCCTGGGATCGGGTTCAAGCCCCCTTGCTGGACCGGGAGCGACGAAGCCGCCGGCGCGCCCTGGCCCGGGCGGAGGACGAGCTGTGCCGCCGTTTCGGGGAGAGCGTCTTGATGAGGGCTGCGGCCCTGGACACCCTGGACCGCCCCTCCAAGCCACGGCATAATGGAGACAAGTAACCGGGAATTAATCAACTCCGCCTGAATCAGGCCCCCGAGGTCATGGGGGTGTTATGGTATAACCCTAGAGCCGGGCAGCGGTTGGGGGGTGGCCGTAAGCCCTGCGCCGGGGCGGTGTCGCTGTTGGCCCTGGCTATAATCGTGCTACACTCCTGGGAGAGGGAGGATTATAAATGCCCAGTTTCGCCCAGACCCATCCCCGGGTGACCTCATATTATCTCTTACAGCAAGAAGTCGACCTTCTACTCCAGCTTTCGGCAGCCGCCCGCTGGAAGAAGCCGGTTTTAATTGTTCCCGCCTTGGCCGATGAGTTTACCAATCCTGATAACCGCCCTGTTTTCGAGGAGTTGGTCAAGGAGTTGGCCGGGGCCAACTACCTGGCCCAAATTGTATTCGGCCTGGATGGGGCCAGTGAAGAGGATGTTGGTTTGTGCCTGGACATTATCAAAGAGGCCGGGGTGCGCAACTATGTCATCCAATGGAACGACGGCCCTTCCTTCTCGGCCTTATATCAGGAGCTGGAAGATGCCGGGGTGGATCTGAGCCGGCGGGGCAAAGGCAGGAATGTGTTTATGGGCTTTGGCGTGGCCTCGGCCTTGGGGGCCACGGCAGTGGGGCTGTTGGATGCGGATATACGCACCTTCAACCGCAGGCACCTGGACCGGCTGTTTTTCCCGGTGCTGGTTCACAATTACCCCTTTGCCAAGGCCTTCTACGCCCGCTGGGACGGGCAGCGGCTCTATGGCAGGGTTAAGCGCCTGCTCTTGGACCCGCTGCTCATGGCCCTGAAGCGTAAGTTCGCCGAGACCCGCGAAGACAAGATGCTGCGCCTGGTGGATTTTCTTTTGAGCTTCGATTACCAGCTCTCCGGAGAGATGGTAATGGACATCTGGCTTTTGAAAAAGATGCGCTACGCCCTGGACTGGGGCGTGGAGATCTTCACCCTTATCGAGGTCTTCCGTAAGGCCTCCCATGTGGCCCAGGTGGAGTTCACCAGGGGCCGGTTCGACCACAAGCACCAGCGGGTGAGCAAAGAGGACCCCAGCCGGGGCCTGCACCGCATGTCCCTCGACATCATAGCCTCATTACTGCAAGCGCTGATCGTGGAGGAAGGCCTGGAAGTGGGCGAGGAATTCTTCCGCGACCTGGCCCTTACCTATGAATCCATCGCCGAGGAAACCATAAAGAAGTATGCTGACAACGCCGAGTTCAACCGGCTTAAATACGACCGGGAGGGAGAAGAACGCCTGGTGTACGAGGTGCTGAGCAAGGCCATTGTCCAGACCGGGGACATATTCGCCTCTCCCCAGCAGGCGGCGGAGAAGCTATTGCGCCTCACCGCCAGTTTTGACGAGTTTCAGCCTTTTGTGGAGAAGGGCCTGCAGAACGCCATTCTTAAGGTGCACGATAAGATCAAGGACCAGTCACTCCAACCCCGTTATCTGCCTTCCTGGGAGAGAATCCTTTGGAAACTGCCCGAAATCAACACCGCCATTGTAGATGCCTTGGAAGAGGACAAGCAGCGGTTTAAGTCCCATTAGAATAAGAACCTATAACCAGACCCAGTTGAGGAGACAGTAGTGACTAGTGAAATTGACGACTTGACTATAGCCTACGAAGAAGAGGGCGAGGTGGTGATTGAAGAGCTTGACAAGGAAGTGATTCAGCGCGGCGCCTGGACCACGGTGCTTTTCCGCTACCGGGAGCGGGACCGCAAGACCGGTGAGTTCGGCCCGCCCAAGGCCTTACTCAGGCGCTTCCAGAAAATCCACGGAGCCTTCCGCAAACGAGACACCATAAAACTTTCCGAGAAGACCACGCCGGTATTGGTGGATAAGCTAAAGGAGTGGTTTGAGCTGTAGTTTCAAGGCACCTCACAACCCTTAGGGCCTGGACCGGCCCAAGCAAGAATTCATCAGTGGCGCAGAGTGGCGGAGGTATGCAACTGGCTGCCTTGAACCCATAATTGAATCGCCGCCTGAGCTGGCTTGCTCCAGGCGGCGATCCGAGGCGGTGGTCAATTAAGAGTTAAAGGGTGCAGGCGCCGGCGGCTTGCCGGCGCGGCCATTGACTTAAGGCGGGCTTCGGCCGGAGTCATCCTCGCCGGAGGAATCCACGCCCAAAAATACCTTGAGCACCTCCGGGGAAGGCAGGAAATCAGTCTGGCGGAGATAGGTTTGCTGACTGTTCCTGACCTCGTCCTCTGACTTTTTGCCCACGCGGTAAAGCCCCACCAGACCTTTGTGTTCCAAATCTTTTTGGTTTTGCATCTGGTTGGGCTTGGGAGGTCCCACTCTGAGCAGAAAAATGCTTGCCGAACTGATTCGGTCAACTCGCTCAGGCGGGCAGTTAGCTATCCATTCACCTTTGCGACTCAAGGCGACTCTCCCTTCCCTGGGCTGTAAATTGGGTGGTTCCTTCCACCGCCGCTATTGGTTCCATCGGCAAATGCCGGTTTCGACTTGAGGGTATTCTTGGCGTCCGGACCAGGCTGACCCTGCGGACCAGGTGGTTATTCAGCCGCCTGAAAAAGTACCCAACTTTTTTAAATAATCGGATTTTTCCTTAAAATGGCTTTGGTTCCGCTTGGGAAAAGCCTGGGAGGAATTATGAGGAAAAGGCTTGCTTTTAGGCGGAAAGAAAGACTTGGCCCCTGAATTTTTGTCGCAAGGCCTGGTCCAGGGCCTGGGCGGTCTCCTGGTCCGGGACCTCGACCATCAGCTCGCCCCCTTGGCCCACGGTGAGGCGGCCCTGGGCGGTGACCACCTCTGCCACCTCCTCGGGCTCCACGGTCCACCATCCCCGGGTGCGCATCAAAAGCTCCTCACCCTTGAGGTTGCGCGGGGTTACCAGGTCGATCTCCCTAAACCAGGCCTGCCAGCCGATCTGGACCGGTGCCTTGACCACCGGGCTCACCGGGTCGTGATAGATACGGCAACGGCCGAAAAGACGCAGGCGCACCATCTGTGTTTTTCCTTTGGGGGCAAGACCCAGGCTTACTCTCAATCCAGGGTCTTTTGAACCTCCAGGTTCAGCTCCGGCCCTCCGGGGAGGTCTTGCAGAGGGACATCTACGCCGTCTCTGATCATGGCCTGGGCCAGGCAATGGGCGTAAACCGCCCCTGCCCCAGACTCCCCCGGGGCCGGAGCCAGGCCAGATAACCGGGGCCAGGCCCTTTCAAAATAATTGCGGGCCCGCTGGCGCCAGCGCCCCAGCCTTGGTTCCCAGGGGTTCATGCCCAGGCGGTCCAGCAAATCATTATGGGCGCTTTCCATGGCAGCGAAGACCCGGCGCATAGAGAGCACACCCGGGTCCCGGCCCCAATCGTCTTGCTGATTCAAAACCAGCCTCCTAGCAGCCTGTTTTTCAGCAACCTCCTTGAAATTCAGCGTAACAGTCTACCAGACGCTGCATGAGCCGGGGGCAAGAAAACCGCTCCCTCACCACCCGGGATCCCTGTTCCCCCAGGCGCCGGGCCAGTCCGGCGTCAGCGGCCAGCCGGTCTGCGGCCTGGGCCAGGGCCGCAGCATCGCCGGGCGGGATCACAAACCCGGTTTCTCCGGGAATCAGCCAGTCCCTTACTCCTCCCACATCCGAGGCAATGACCGGAACCCCTTTGGCCTGGGCCTCCAGGCCCACGATGCCGAAGGGTTCGGCCCAGAGGCTGGGCAGCCAGAGGCTGCAGGCTCCGGCGAGCAGGCGGTTCATGGAGGTGCGGTCCGCCCAGCCCAGGTATTGCAGGCGGCCTTGGCTGGCAGCGGCCCGGTCCCGAATTTCCGCAGCCAGGGGCCCATCTCCGGCTATGACCAGGGGCAGGGGCTTCTGTAAAAGCGCCAGGGCCTCCAGGGCGGTGCGGACCCCTTTGCGCTCCACCAGGCGCCCAGCCAGCAGGTGGTAGTCGCCGCATTGCGCCCTGGGGCCAATGTCCAGCCCATGCACAAAGGGCGGCAGCACCTCCAGCGGGGGCGGGGCTACTGCCAGGGCAGTCCAGGCCCGGGTCAGCTCCTGGGCCATGTATTTTGATAGCACCAGGACCCGTCCAAACCCGGCGGCCGCCCGCAGCCTCTGCCGGGTCAGGCTGAGAAGCTTGTCTGCGTATTCCCTGTCCTCAAAGCAGGTCAGGCACTTAGGCCCCAGGGCCTGGCCGCAGATTTCGCCGTTTGGCCTCAGTTTGCCCTGGCCTGGGCAAAACAGGCGGTGATCCTGGACCGTAAGCAGGGCCTTGCCTGAGGAAGCCCCCAGGCGCAACAGGCCGGGGTCCATGATGTTGTGAAAGTGGATCACTGTGGGGCGGAATTCTTTGAGAACATGGCTGAGCCTGAGGTAAGATGCCTTTTGCCCCCTTTGGGCCAGGCCCGAACGCTCCAGGCCCTTGAGCCGCTGCCAGGGCCCCAGCCCGGGCCTCTCAGCCTTGGGCAAGGAGCCGTCATCCACACCCACCGCCAATAAGGTCTGGGCCCTGCCCTGCAGATGCTCTAGCAGGCCCAGCAGATGGCGGTCCGCACCCCCCCGGGCGGAAAGGCGGTCACTGAGCATGAGTATGCGATGGTTGGAGCTGGCGGGCAACTGGCCTCCCTGATTGAGGGAATACGGCAAAGACTGATTATAGCAGGGTGTTACCAACTATTTTCAAGCACAGACGTCAACTGTTTGGCTTCAAGCGCCCAAGCGCGGCCTCAACCTTGGCCGCACTGGAGGCGGAATTCAAAAGGGGGAGTCTGCCGGTTTTTAAATGCCACTTCGGGCCTCGGACCGAACCGCCTGAAATCGTTTCGAGTCATCGACAAGGGGGTCTTTGTATTAATTAGTAATCATTATTATATTTAGATTTTTCATTTTTCTATTGACAACCACTACATATTGTGGCTAAAAATATAATCCGTACTATATAGAGCATATTTTCTTGGGGAAACCATGCTCACAGATTTTAAGGCGGTTTTTGTAGAAAGGGCGGGGATATGGCGGACCTGAAAGTCCTGGAAGGCAATACTTCCACAGCACAGAGTGCTGAGACCACGGATATGGCCTTGTTCGTGCGCACCAGCGGCGAGGAGATGGATTCCTGGAACCGCACCCGCATTGAGCAAGCCCTCATCCGCGAGACCCTGCTCGACGAGGGCACCGCCAAGGAGATCGCCAGCGAAGTCGAGGAGATGGCCGCGGGGATAAACATGGTGACCGCCCCCTTGATCAGGGAGCTGGTCAACGCCAAGCTCATCGAACGCGGCCTGGAGCGGGAGCGCCTGGCCCACACCCGTTTGGGCGTACCCTTGTATGACGTGGACAACATGATCCGCCTGCCCAACAAGGAAAACGCCAACGTGCCCCACGGCCCCGAGGCCACCAACCTCACCCTGGCTGAATCCATAAAAAAGGAATACGCCCTCATCAATGTGTTCAGCCGGGATGTGGGCGACGCCCACATGCGCGGCGATATTCACCTGCATGATCTGGGTTTTGTGGACCGTCCCTATTGCTCTGGGCAAAGCCTCGAATACATTAAAAAGTTCGGCCTAAACCTGCCCAACAGCCTGGCCCTGGCCAAGCCGGCCAAACACCCTGAAGTCCTCTTGGCCCATATGGTCAAGCTTGCCGCCGCCTTGCAGTCCAACTTTGCCGGGGCCATTGGCTGGGATGCGGTAAACCTGTTTTTCGCACCCTACTTGGAAGGTAAAAGCAAGAAGGAAATCAAACAACTAGCCCAAATACTCATCTTCGAGTTCTCCCAGCAGGCCGTGGCCCGGGGAGGGCAGGCCATCTTTACGGATATCAACCTGTATTGGGAGGTGCCCAAGCACTTTGAAAACGTGCCCGCCATCGGCCCCAACGGCGAGTACACGGGCAAGACCTACGCTGAGTACGAAAAAAT
>JASFOZ010000030.1:0-17046 GCA_050116255.1 Desulfarculaceae bacterium | reverse complement strand
ATAGGTGTGGGTGCCCAGCATCTCCAGCCGCTCCACCAATTCCGGCACCATGGCCCTGAGCCCCCCATGACTGTCGGTCAGGGGCAGTCCCGTGTATGAGCGCAGGATGCGTACCAGAATCCAGGTGCCCAGGCGGTTTCGCCAACGGTACTTGTAGTCCACCAGCCCCGCCTCGGCAAAACGCGATCCCAAAACCAGGTCAGCCTCACCCTTTTCAATGGGCTCCAAAAAGCGGGGAATCTCGGCGGCGTCGGCCTGGCCGTCGCCATCCACGGCCAGAATCACCTGGGGTTTGTAGGTGAGGGCCTTTTTGAGCCCGCGATACATGGCCGCCCCCAGGCCGTCGCCGTCGCCCCTGAGCACCACGGCCCCGGCCTTACGGGCAATACTCTTGGTGTCATCAGTGGAATCGTCCACAACAATGATGACCGTTTCGCTGTAGGCGGTAGAGGCCATGGCCGCCTTAACAGAGGCGATCACCTCCGTCACTTTGGGTCCCTCGTTTTTGGTGGGCACCACCACACAGGCCCTGGCCATTGATACGCACCTACTTGAAAAGAATCATTGCCACACAAAATCAGGTGCCAATAATACCTAATTTGGCCCCAACCCACCAGCAATTCGTGCGCGCGGTTCATTGATATGGCTGGACTTGCCTGTAGGCTAGATAGTAAATTCAGGACGGGCCGCCAGCCATGCTGCCGGAATGAAAATGCGCCTGGAAACAAGGTGAAGATGTCCATACTCAGCCAAGACCTGACGCCGCTTTTTGATCTCGCCCGGATTATGGCCTGCCTGGACCGGTCTTATCCCCGCATGATCTCCCAGATCGACCGCGACCCCCATTCCCCCACCTTTGGCAGTTGTGACCGTAATTACTGGATGTACCGCCTGCGGGATTTCGAGTCAGGCGTGCTAATGCAAAGCAGCCTTACCCTGGCTGCCCTGGACGCCCTGGCCGGGCTGGTCGACATGACCGGGTGCCGCCACCTGAAACCGGAGAACCGGCCCTACTGGAGGGCCCTGGCTTTGGCCATAAACCGCCGCACGGTTGATCTGCTGGCGCGAAACAAGGGCCATCTGGATGAATACTATCCCGGCGAACGCTCTTTACCGGCCACGGCCTTTTCCGCCTATGCCGTTCTTAAATCAGCCTGCATGCTGGACCAGGACGAGATACTGGACAGTGAGGGACTTAAGGCCGCTGCCGAAAGGTTGATCCGCCGCCAGCCCGCGCCCTGCGCCAACCAGGACGCCGGAGCGGCCGCCTTTTTGGCCCTGTACTCAAAAACCCGCCGGTGGCAAAGAAACCGGGCTGCAGAGGCGATCAAGCGCCTCCTGGCCGGACAAAACGGCAAAGGGGGGTTTTGGGAGTATGGGGGACGCGACCTTGGCTACGCCACCGTGGCCCTTAACTACCTGGCCTGCATGCTGGCTGATGCTAGCTATGCTGCCGGGGAAGATCTGGACCGGCTGGCCCAGGAGGTGGCTGATTTCGTGACCCCCGGAGGAGGCCTGGGCGGAGAGTTCGCCTCGCGCAGCACCACCTACTGGCTTCCCCTGGGCCTGGTGGCCGCCTCCCGGCGCGATCCCCTGCTGGCCGCCCGTCTGGGCAGGCTGGAGTTGGGGGACGTCTTTGACAAACTGGACGACCGCTACTTGATGCATTACTTCCTGCCCTCAGTGGCCCTTGCCTGCTTGGACCTGGCCCAGCAAGGCCTGCCCTTAATCGGAAAAGAGCCTCCGCCGGTAATGACCTTCCACCAGCAGGCGGGCATCTTTGTTTATCAGAGCGGCGAGGCGGCGGTCTTTGTGTCTATGAACAAGGGCGGGGCTGTACAGGTGGAATCCAAAGAGAGCACCGTCATTGACTGCGGATACCGCCTGCGCCGGGCAGGCCGGGTTTTCGCCACCTGCATCTCTGACCTGACCCTGGAGACTGATCTGGATCAAGGCGATCAAGGGGCTGCCCTAGAGGTGAAGGCCCGGTTCGGACGTTTCCCGGCCTTGACGCCCAGCCCCCTTAAGACCATAGCCCTCCGTCTGTTGTGGTTTTTGGGGCCCTGGCTGAGCAGCTACTTCAAAAAAAGGCTCATACAAAGACCGAAGACCCTTGAGGGAGCAGCCCTGCGCCGCCGTGTCAGGCTCGATTTGTCCCGGGACGCTGTGACCGTGGAGGATCACATCACAGGCCTCAGACCAGGGGATGAGCTCTACACTGCCCCTCCGGTCTCCTTCCGGCTGGTGCCCAGCGCCCGTTTTTATCAGAAAGGCGAAGAGGATGGGTTCATGGCCCAGGAGTCCCTGGAGGAGGGAACCGAGGTATTTCATAAAAGGGAGATTTCTCTTAAGACCGGAGACGGCTAATCTTGCCTCTTGTCCACTTCAATGAGCTCTTGCCAGCGCTGGGCGCAGCCTGAGACCATAAACTCGATTTCCTGGAGGCCCTTACGCTTGGTGGGCTTGGAAAGCCTTTTCCAGGTCTTGCGCATGGAATTGAAGGTCGGCCCCAGGAACCACATGGGCAGGCGGTTGACCAGCCAGCGGGCCCACCGTTGCCGGCCAAGGGCGAAAAACAGCCCGATTATCCCTTCAACCAGACGCCGCTGCCGGTTTATTGCCTTGGGCCTATATCCGAAATCCGGCACAGGCCTTCCCCGGGCCGACTGACGGTCCAGGCGTATGAAACAACCCCGCTTTTTCAAGTCCAGCATGTGCCCGTGCATGTTCAGGGCCTGGGGCAGTTCCAGAGGCTCCAGGCTCAGCTGGCCTTTGGCCCTCATATCCTCCAGCAGCTCATGGGCCTTGAGGGTGCGGGCCAGGACCACCGAATGTCCTCCCCGCTGCTTTTCAAACCGGGGCGACCAGGCGTCCCCCACGGAGATATCGGTGAGTTCGTTGCAGAAATCAGGGGTCAACAAGGAGTTGCGGGAGATATAGAAGGGGATGAGGTAGTTGTAATAAAATTTCTCCGCCGTAAAGACCCTGCCATCGGCCATCTCCACCCGCAGGTGCCCGGGCCATTCCCCGGCCCGCCAGTGCAGGGAAACCACGCCTAGGTCATCAGCCACGCCCTGGCCGCGCAAAAATGCCCTCACTGCACCAAAGTACATATTGGTGCCGGTATAGGGACCCAAGACATAATCTACCTTGTCTGCGGCCGGGTGTCCGGCCACTTGCAGCATGCGCAGGGCCGCCACTTGGTCGGGAAGCCCCACCAGGGCCAGACGGCCCGGAAAGGCGGCCATCTCCGGAAGCATGTTCAGCATTGGGGTTACCGCATAGATGCTTTGTGCGGCGGCCAGGACCTGTTCCCGGTTGGTGGCTATACGGGGATGAGCCTGTTCCGGGTGATGGAGGCCCTGCTGCAACACCAGGGCGCCCTGGATCATCCCCCGGTCCAAAAGCTCGACCAGGACCCGGCTGATGACCCCTCCCGAGGCGGCTCGCTGCCGAATGTCCTGGTCACTAGCGTAGCCGGTATAGGCCTGGCGGCAGGGTCCGGCCAGGCCCAGCCGGCGGTAATCGGGAAAAAAGCGGTCAAACAGCTCCACAAAGGGCACCCCCCGCCCCGGGCATACAGACCAGGCCAGGCGGGATATAGTCTCCAGGGATGCTTTTTTTCCCGGACGCAGGCAGGGCAGCGGCCCTTGGACTGTCTCGCTAAAGGCAAGGGTCTCAGGATGCAGGCCCACGCAGGCCCCGCAATGGGTGCAATTGCCAGGCTCGATCACCTCCTGCAATAGGTTCTGCCAAGGGTTCATATTCCGGGCCTGCGCTCCATGAAAAGATTAGCGTCCTGGTTGGTTTGGCAGTATTGCAACAAGGCCTGATAATCATTGATCGGCAACAGCTTGCGCTGCTCTTCGTCTATGCGGCTCAGAGAAAAACCTTGGCTGCGCCACCAGTCCAAAAACTCGGGAGGCTCCATCCCGCACCGCGCCAGGCCTTGAGGCCAGAACTCGGTAATGACCTTGAGGCCGGGGCTGGCTGCCAGGATGGAGTGCATGCCCTGGATGGCCAGGGCCTCTGCTCCCTGAATGTCGAACTTGATGAGGTCCACGTGCGGTTCGGGGCTCAGGGCCTCGTCCAGGGTGGTGGCGGGCACGGTCACGAATTCCCGGTCAGGGCCGCTATAGGAAAGCTGGCTGTCGCCCTTGTGTTCGGGGCGTAAAAAAAGTTTTACGGAACCGCTGTGATTGGTGACCGCTTGTCCATGGATGCTGAGGTTTGAGTACTGATTCAAGGCAGCGGACCCTTGCAGCAGGCGGATGTTATCCGGGTCCGCCTCAAAGGCGTGCACCCGCCCTTTGCTCCCTACCTGTTCCGCCGCCACCAGGGCATACAGGCCCAGGTTGGCCCCCACATCCAAAACCACGCTCCCCGGCTGGCAGAGCCCTCGCCAAAGATCCACGGCATAGCTCTCGGAGCTTTTGAACTTTTGCAGCATGAGCACGGTCAGGCGGTCCAGGGTGGCGGCCAGCAATACCTGTCCCTCCACCTTTATGCGAAGCGGCGGTCTGGTGAGCATCCAGGCGTTGATGCGGCTCACCAAGGCCTTGACCGGGGAGGTCCGCAACTTACGCTGCAACCAGAATGTCAAGCCAGAAGCCAAGGCTATTCCTCTGCCCTAAGAGCGGTGGTCACCAGTAAAGGCCTTCCCGGCGCCCCCCCACTCCGCTGAAGTCGCCTTGATGAGATATGTCAAAGACGCGCTGATCGTCCCGCCAGGGCAGCTGGGCCCATTCCACTTCAACAAAGTCACGGGCCAAGACCACGACATCCGAGTCCTCCACTACCTGGACGGGGTCATCCACCAGCATCTCGGCCAGGTGGGGAAGGGCTTCCAAGGCAAAGCTGAGGTTGGTGCCCACCATGCGGGGCACAGCCAGGTTGGGGTCGTATATACTCAAAAATTTGCCCTTGCCGGCCAGGTTCTCGGCCAGGGCCACCAAAGGGGATTCCCTCAGGTCGTCGGTGTCTTCCTTAAAGGCCAGGCCGAACATCCCCACTGATTTGACCTCGCCGTCCAGGATGCGGCTGATCAATTGGGCTATCTGGAGTTGGTTGGAGGGTAAAATATTTTCCAGCATGGGCAGGGTCACCATCTCCTGGCGGCCCCAACCCAGTACGGCCTTGAGGTCCTTGGGCAGGCAGCTTCCGCCAAAGGCGAAGCCGGGCTTCAGGTAATAAGGGGACAGGTTGAGCTTGTTGTCCTGGCAGAAGATCTCCAAAACCCGGCGGGAGTCCACGCCCGAGGATTTACAGATCATGCCCATTTCGTTGGCAAAGGTTACCTTCAAGGCGTGGAAGCAGTTGTCAGCATATTTGATCATGGCCGCGGTCATGGGGTCAGTGAAGATCGGCTCCATGGCAAAATCAGGGTAGAGCTCGCGGCAGGCGGCCTGGGCCTCGGCGTCGCTGCAGCCGAACACGATCTTGGGGGGGTTCATAAAGTCGAAAATTCCTTTGCCCGCCCTTAAGAACTCCGGGTGCACGCAATAGGCCAGGGGCTGCTGCCCGGCCAGGCTGTCCTCGGTTTGAGCCATGAGGTCGCCGTGTACATGGGGCAGGGCGGTGGACCGGACCAGCACCGGCTGGATGCGCCCGGACTGGGCCCGGGCGGAGGCTATCTGCCCCATGACCTTGCGCAGGGCGCTGTCGTCCACCAGGCCGTGGCGGTTGGAGGGAGTGCCCACGCAGATCAGGCAGGCCTCGCTGAACTCCAAGGCCTCGTTGGCATCGGTGGTGGCCCGGATGCGCCCGGCCTGCAAGTGCTTGGCCACCAGATCGTCCACCCCCGGCTCAAACACTGGGCTGAGGCCCTGGTTGATGAGCCCGGCCTTATCAGGGTTCACATCAACCCCCACCACCTGGTGCCCCAGTTCGGCCAGGCAGGCGGTGCTGGTTGCCCCCACATAACCCAGGCCGAATACGCTAATCCTCATTTTTTCTCCTGTCAGCCGCATCAACATCGCTGCGCCAGGCCGCCGCCCTTAATCCGAACCGGCGGCTGGAAACGGCTTGAACACTATTTCCCGCTAGTACATATCTCATATGGGCGGCCAGGCCAAGCCTCAATGCTTCAAGTTGAGTTTTGTAAAAAGGTCATCCCATCTTTGCAGCACCGTCTCCAGGCCGAACCTCTGGGTGACCTCGGCCGCCCTTTGGGCCAAGGCAGCCCTCTTGCCAGGATCAGCCATGAGCCCGGCCAGGGCGGCGGCCAGGTCCTCGGTCTTCCCCGGAGGTACGATCACCCCATCCAGGTCCGGCCGGATGATCTCCCGGATACCGGTGGAACAATCCGTACTAAGCACCGGCAGGCCGCAGGCCATGGCCTCCAGAAGGCTCATGGGAAAACCCTCGTAGTGTGAGGACAGGGCGAACAGGTCCGCCTGGCGCAGCCATTTTGCAGGCTCCTCCACCCGCCCCGGAAGGTAAACCTTGTCAGATATGCCGAGACCGGCGGCCAAGTCTGTAAGCTGGGCCCGCTCTTCGCCTTCCCCCAGGATAACCAGATGCCAGGAAGGGTGCTCCTCCAGGCAGACCGCAAAGGCCTTGATCAGCAAAGAAAAGTTTTTCTGCTCGCTCAAGCGGCCCATGGAGATCAGGGTGGGGCCTTGAGGCCAGGGGCGCTTTTCTGCCTCCGGGGGTGCAGGCGGCAGGGGTTGGATGGGATTGGGAATGGTCAGCACTGGTTTGGTTTTCACGAACCCCCTGACATAGGACTCCGCCGCCTTGGTGACGCCCACTATGGCCCCGGCCCGGGGGTAGGTGAAGCGGCGCAGTCTTTGCCACACAGCACCTATTTGGTGAATGAAGGGGTCGATATGCTCGCAGGCCACCACCGGCGTCCCCAGCCCCAGCGCCGCCAAAATGGTCAGAACGTTGGTCTTGTCGGTGTGGCTGATAATCACCTGGGGTTGGGACCCACCCAGGGCCCGGCGCAGGCGCCTGAGCCGCAGCCAATTGTGCTTGAGACCCTGCCAGGGATTGGCCGAATCGCGCATAAGGTCCAGCCCGATGCGTTTGATGCGGGGATCCAGGGAGTAAAAGTCTTGGTCTACTGCGGACAGGGTGATAAGGGTCACCTGGTGGCCCCGCTCCGCCCAGGCCTCGGCCAGCACCTTCACCACCCGCTCGGCGCCGCCAGCGCCCATCTCTGCTATCACCAGGGCAATACGCACCGCTCACTCCACCAGCAGGGCCAGGGCCCGTTGGCTGCGCTCCAGGTTGCGCTCCAGGGAAAAGTCTTTCTCTATGCGCTGGCGCAGGCTTTGCCCCAGGCTTCGGCGCTGGGAATCGGGCAGGTTTACTACATCCCGGCAGCGCTGGGCCAAGGCCTGGGCATCCCGGGGCGGCGCGGCCAGCCTGGGTTCACCCACCAGCCAGGCGGCGTCACCCACCTCGGTCACCACACAGGGTTTGGCGCAGGCCATGGCCTCGCCCACCACATTGGGGAAACCTTCGCCATAGGCCGAGGAGAGCACCAGCAGATCAAAGGCGTTGATCACCGCTTCCATGTCCCCGCGTTCGCCGGCCCAGATCAGGCCCGCACTAAGCCCCAGGCCCGCGGCCAGGGCCTTGAGCTCGCGCAGGTAGTCATCAGGCCCCCCGCCCACGCAGACAAAGCGCAGATGGGAGAAATCCGGGCGCAGTAAAGAGGCGGCCCGCAGGAAGTTGGGTATGTCCTTCATGGGGTCCAAGCGGGCCGCCAGGCCCACCACAAAGTCATCACCGGAAAGCCCCCACTTAGCCCGCACCCTGGACCCGGCCTCTGGGTCGGGGCGAAAGCGGCCTGTGTCAATGCCATTGGGTATCACGGTCATTTTGTCAGCCGCTAGGCCCTGGGCCTGAAAATGCCGGGCTCCGGCCTGGGAGTTGGCGATGATCAGATGGGCCCGCCGGGAGGCCAGTTTTAATAGGCGGTGGGTCAGGCCTGCAAACCAGTCGTAATCAGCCATCTCCATATCGCTGGCCCGCACTCCCCAGACCACTTTCAGGCCCGAAATCTTGGGGCCCACCCAGGCGGCCGCCAGATTGGGCGTATCCAGGAAGCTGTAGAGTATCTGGGGTTTGACCTGCAAAAGCAGCCGCCGCAGACGCCTGGCGAATCCGGCCAGGTCCCAGCGGCCCTTTTTGGCAAGGTCGGCCACCTCCACCCCGGTTGAGGCCAGTTCCGCCTCCAGGGGCCCGCCGGCATAAAAGGTCGCCACCACCACCTCATGCCCCTTTTGCTTCAAGCCCCGGGCCAGCAGGCATAGTTGCCGCTCGCTTCCGCCTCTTTCCAGCGAACGTATCAGGAAGACAATCTTCATGAAATCGGTTCCGGCGGTTGCGAGGTTCTTTCCAGCCAGAGCTGAAACATGAGCACATCCCACAGGTAATAATGCCAGGCCCGGCGGCCAGAGAGGTGCTCCTGCCAGCGCTGTGAGATGATGTCCGCCGCCAGGTATCCTTCCTGCCGCAGCCGCCTGGGCTCCAGGAGGGCCTGGGCCCAGTCCCGCAGGGGCCCCCTCAGCCAGGATTCCAGGGGCACGCCAAAGCCCATCTTGGGCCTTTCGATCAAATGGCGGGGAACGTATTTATCCAAGATGCGGCGGGTGAGGCGCTTGCCCTGGCCGTTTTCCAGATGCGCCGGCAGGGGCAGGCGCCAGGCCAGCTCCGCCACCCGGTAATCCAAAAACGGAGCCCTGGCCTCCAGGCTGACGGCCATGGAGGCCCGGTCCACCTTCACCAGGATGTCATCGGGCAGATAGGAGATTTGGTCCAGAAACATCATGCGCTGCCGGAAATCGGCAAGCCGAGCCCAGCGGCCTGAATCAGTGAGAGCGGTGGCCGGCTCCCTGGAATCAAGGGCCACCTGGGTGGGCCGTTTCTCGTGGGAAACCAGGCCTTGGTAAAAGCCTTCCGGGCTGCCCGCCTTGAGGATATGGGCCAACTCGTGGGCCCTTTCGCCTGGGTTTTTCCATGTCAATCGCCGGGGACAGAGGCGGCTGGCGCTGTGATAGACTTTGTCCCAGGCCGGGGGTGAAAGCATGGTCAAAAGGGATGCCCCCAGGCTCTTGCAGACCGTAGGCAGGCGGTGGGCCCGCTGCCAGATGCGCTGGGCCAGGCGATAGCGGTCATAGCCGCAAAAGAGTTCGTCACCAGCGTCGCCGGACAGGCTCACCGTAACCTGGCTGCGGGCGATCTGGGACACCAGATAAGTGGGGATCTGGCTGGAATCGGAAAAGGGCTCGTCAAACATGTCCGGCAGCCGGGGAATCACCTCCAGGGCCTGATCCCAGGTGACGTACATTTCGGTGTGGTCAGTGCCCAGGTGGCGGGCGACCTCCCTGGCATAGGGGGCTTCGTCAAAGGCCTTTTCCGGAAAGCCGATGGAGAAGGTCTTCACCGGCCGGCTGCTTTGGGCCTGCATCAGGGCCACGATCAGGGAGGAGTCGATCCCTCCGGATAAAAAGGCACCCAAGGGCACATCCGAGATCATGCGCAGCCCCACCGCGTCCTTGAGAACAGCCTCCACCTGTTGCGATAGCTCCTCTTCCGGGCCCTGCACCAGCCCGGCCTGGCCCTGCTCGGCCGCCTCTTGAACCGACCAGTATGAATGCAAACGGGGCTGGCTGCCGGGTTCGACAGGAGACAGCTTCAAGATCGTGCCGGGCATCAGCTTAGCTACGCCCTTGAATATGCAATGGGGAGAGGGGATGTAATTGTGACGCAAATACAGGGCCAAGGCGTCACGGTCGACCTGGGCCGCAAAGGCCGGATGTGCGCGCAGGGCCTTGAGCTCTGACCCGAACAGGAAGGTATGGCCCATCCAGCCGTAATAAAGCGGTTTTTGCCCCAAACGGTCCCGCACCAGATAAAGGCGTCGCTCCTTACGGTCCCAAAGGGCCAGGGCGAACATGCCGTTCATGCGCCTGACCGCAGCCTCCACGCCCCAACAGCTCACCGCCTCCAGCATCACCTCTGTGTCTGAGGTGCCCCGCCAGGGGATTTGCCCCCTTTTTTGTTCCACCTCCTGCCGGAGTTGCTGAAAATTGTAGATTTCGCCGTTATAGGTGATGACCCAGCGCCCGTCGTGGGAGGCCATGGGTTGATGGCCGCTGGGGCTGAGGTCGATGATGGACAGCCGCCGGTGGCCCAGCACGGTTCCGCTTTGGGCTTCAGCCCAGGCGCCGGAGTCATCCGGGCCACGGTGACGCAAGGTCCTGGCCATGTTTGTAACCGTGGCCACAAGCTCTGCCTCTGGTGTGGAGGCGGTTGCGTCTATGAATCCACAGATGCCGCACATTGATCCAACAAGCCTCTTTGGCTACAGCCCCATGGGCTAAAAAAGGGTCTGCTATGTAATACCCCAAAAGACTTAACTCAGCCAAGGCGCAAACCAATGGCAGGTCAGCCGGGCTGGCTTTCTTTGCCCCGGATTCGCAGCTGTGCCAACCCGGCCCCGGCCAGTACGCACAAGGCCGGCTCCACTGGTATACGGTAACGGATGATGCCGAATATGAGGGCATGGACTGCGACATGATAGAGCACAAAGGCCCACAAAAAGAGGCCCTTGCGGGCGCATTGGCGCCGGGCCAGGCAAAAAAGGGCCAGGCCCATGATGAGCAGATAAATACCCCCTACCAGCAGCCAATTGCGCAGCGAGGCCCCTGCCCAGGTGGGCCGCCACATGTTGTAGACCTTGTGCGGCAGCCGCCGGAAGAAATGCCCGGGGTTTTGGAGGAGATATTGGCCAACCCGGCTGGCCAGCTCCCGGCTCCAGGCCGTGGGCCTCATGCCGGTCGGCGGCGGCGGGGGCAAGGTCACGTCTGTGCCCCAAATCAAATGGCCGCCGCTGCCCCCGGTGGCTCCGGGGGCATTGCCCAAATATAGCTCGAATCCGGCCCGGGTGGAGAGGGGGATGAATTCCCCCAAGGTGGATGCATTCCGCGCTGCCCAAGGCAGCAGCATTAACAACATGCCCATACCCAGGCAGACGGCGGCCTTTCTGCGCCCGGGCCGGGTCAGAAGGGCCAGACAGACCAACACCACAAAACCGGCTATTACCGGCCGGGTCAGCACCGCCGCTCCCGCTGATATGCCCGCGGCCAAGGCCCAGAGCGCTCCCTCCTGCGCCCATTGGTACAGGACCAGGAACAATATAATGAGAAAGGTATAAAGCACCTCTGAAAGGGGGCTGGCCGCAAAGATATATCCCAAAGGATAGACCGCGGCCAAAAAAGAGGCCCAAAGACCTGCCCGCACCGAGAAGCAGCGGCAGCCCAATACATACACCAGGGCCACCGTGGCCGTGGAGATGAGGGCCTGTATCAGGTACAAGGGGAGGTGGCTTTGCTCCCAAAGGGACCTGACGGTAGCCAGGAACAGGGGATAAGCTGGCATATCCGCGGCTGTGGGCTCGCGTCCGTCATAGGAGTAAAAGCCGTGTTTTCGGATGTTATCGGCCAGGGCCAGGTAGCGCATTGAATCCGGGGCCACCAAGGCCACCCGGAAAAGCTGGTGTTCGGTTTGGGCCCAGACATAACCCAGCCTCAGGACCAGGGCCAGGGCCAAGATCAACCAGAGCCAGTGCCGGCCCGCTTTGGTCTCAGGCCTGGGCATGAATAACTTCTCCGGGATTGCTGCGCTTTGGGTTAAGCCCTGGGATTAATCCCTGGGCCACATAACAAAGCGACAGAACCGCCAAAGGCAAAAGGTGGATGCTCCAGCGGGGAATATAGGCGGTGAGGCGCACCACCAGGCAGGGGGCCAAAAGCCCGGCCAGGCAAATCCCCAAGGCCAGGGGATATTCCTGCAAAAAGGCCGGACGCACCACCAGGGCAGCGATCCCGGCCAGGGCGCCCGGCACCAGCACCAGCGCCGGCCATTGCCAGAATGATTGGCTGGCCAGCAGCAGCACTCTAAAATTTCCCAATATGTCGCCCAGAGACAGGCCGGTGAGAAAGGCCAGATTCCCTGGGGCGGTGAGGGTGAAATGCCCTCCTACGGCCCAGTTCCTCAAGGCCACCGCCAGTACCGCCATTGCCAAGACGGCCCAGAAGCCTAAAAGGGACCGCCGCCAGTTATAGGCACCGGCTACTAACTCCCGCCAGGCGGACACCGCTGCGCCCCTGGAGTGGGGCAGGGCCAAAAGGCCCAACCCGGCCAAGACTCCCAGGTGATCTTGGCGCAGCCAGTAGGCAAGGGCGGCCAGGAGCCCGGCTCCGGCCAGGCTTTTCCAGGCGGGTCTGGCGATTTTCAAAGCGGACTTTGCCGCAGCCCAGGCAGTGAGCATCATAAAGAGCATGGCGACATGCTCTTGCAGGCCCCGGCCCAGGTGGGTGTGCAGGTTGGTCCCCAGCTCGACGCTAAAATAGAGCCATACGCCCAAAGCCAGCACCATGGGGCTGAGTTTCATTTTGCAGCCAACGGCGGCTATCAAGGCGCCGGCCCCCAGCATGGCCCACACATCCAGAAGATTCTGGGCCAGGGGTGATTGACCGAATACCAGGTGCAAGATCCCCACCATGTACCTGTAAAGCGGCTGCAAGTGAAATACAGGGCGGCTGAGGTGGGCCCAGTCACCGTTTACAAAGATCTCCCGGGCGAAGTTCTGGTAGGTGAGCCAGTCGTCACCCAGGGAATAAAAGCTCATGCTGGCCAGTTGACCGGACCATAGCTCCAAAAAGTAGCTGAGAACCCCCGGCCCCAGCACCAGCAGCACCGCTTGCGCCAGGCTGCCGTCCCCGCTGGGCCAATCCCGCCGGCGCCATATCAGCAGCCCGGCCAACAACCCTCCGGCCCCGAATACGCCCCAGGCCAACGGGGCCAACTTATCCGGACTCGACACCCAAAGATGCATCAGCCGGGGGAGGATGACCGCCGCCAGGCTCAAGATCATTATCGGGATGTTCAGAATCTTGCTTCGCCATAGAGCCGCTGCACACCAAAGGCACCAGGCTCCGAGCCAACCCAGGAAACCATAATCCATTACCTGGCTCAGCAGACCCATGAGACTGAGAGACCAGTCCGGTGTATGCAGGCAAGAGGGGCTGCGCCAAAGGATTCCTTGCTTAAAGACCGGTCTGACTATCTTGCCTGGTAAAAGCATTATGGGCAGCAGAGTCCAATTTCCTTTTTGATACTCCAGGTACACGCTTACTTTGCCCCTGCCCTGGGGAAGTATCTCCGGAATCAGGGTAGCGGCGGCGGCCATATCCGGCACCAGGGGTATTTTCCTCTTGTGGCCATGGCGGTCGGTCACCCAGGCTTTGGCAGCCCGGCAGCCGCTGGCCATCAAGGCCAGTCCTGCATTCTGGGGCAGGCGCATGAAGCCGGTGAGTTCCACACCCAACCAAAGGTTGTTGCGGTCCTGGAGGCGGTTCATCCATTCGATGGGGAACTCTCGGCCCTTGCTCAGGGGTTTATCCAGAATCTGGGAGACGCCGGGGCGCAGGATGGAGGCGTAGGTTTGTTCCCAGGCGCCTTGTTCTTTGGCCTGGGGGCTGGCGTATACTCGCATCTCCCAGCCGCTGGCCGGGCAGAGCAGGAACAGCCCCAATTTTAGGGCGGCAAGGGCAGCCAAGATCCAGGCCGCCGCCTTAAGCCGCAGAAATTTTCGCCCCAGAATGAGTAGAAAAGGCAGGATCGCGGCGGCCACCCAAACCTCGGGTTTCCGGCTGAGCGGCAGCCCGTCAAAAAGAGCTTCAACGCCACTGGGCAAGGCCAAGATGTAGATCAGCGAGATTATGGAGATTAGAGGATTATAATACGTCCTGGGGGCGGAAGGGGCGGCCCGGTTCATCCCAGAATGTCCTCCAAAAGGGCTACCTCCAGGGCCAGCACCGCCGGGAAGGAGAAGTGCTCTTCCAGATACAGGCGGGCCTTGCGGGCCATTTCCGCCATATCCTCCGGGTCGCGGGAGAGGGCGTCTTGGATGGCCATTTTTATCTCAGGCACGGTGATACCGCAAAGCAGCCCGGTTTCATCTTGGGAAATAAGCTGCCGCACACCGGGTACATTGGCTCCCAAGACCGGGACCCCGCAGGCCATAGCCTCCAAAAGGGCTTTGGGATGGTGCTCGCCCCGGGAAGGCAGGATGAAAAGGCCTGCCTGGTTGAGATATTGGGGCAGTTCGGCATTGGCTACCTTGCCCAAAAACTGGACCGGCAATTTTTTTTCAGCGCAAAGGGCTTCCAGCCGGGGCCTTAGGTGGCCCTCGCCGATCATCAGCAGGGTGACATCCAGGCCTTCGGTGGCCTCCACTAGATTTTTGACGTTTTTTTCCGGGTGCAGACGGCCCACGTAAACCAGCAGGTTTTTCCGGCGGGGTTGGCCCGAGAGGCCGAAGGCCTCGGTATTCACAAAATTGGGTATGACCCGCACCCGCGCCGAATCCACCCCATAGCGGTCGCTGACCGTCTCGGCCATCTCGGCGGTGGTCACCACCACCCGGTCCGCCTGGCTGAAGACCTTCTGCTCCAGGGCCTTCATTTGCTCGGCCTGGGCAGAGTGGGGCCCGTGGCGCCAGGTGAATATGTTGGAGGGCAGATATCCGGCCCGGGCGATGAAGGAAACCCCCAAAGACTCCGCCGCCTTCAGGCCGATCTCAGCGCCAGGCACCTGGTTGCTTTTAAAGACGGCCGGGCCTTTGGGCTTCAGCCCCCAGCCCCGGGCGCGCATGCTTCGGTAAAGCCGGGGCGGCAGCCCCCAGCGGTTGCAGTGTAGGCCAAAGCGTTCCAGCTTGCGGGCCAGGGCCAGGTCTGCCCGGCGGCCATAGGTCACAAAGTCCACCTGGCCCACATGACCCAACAGGGCCCGGTAAAGGGCGGTCTCCCGTTGCAGGGTGCCGCTGGCCGCCCAGGTCTGCAAAGAGGTGTCCCGGGTGAAGAACAGCACCAGTTTGGCCTGGTTCAGTGAAGTCATAAGGCATCCGCGTTTAGGGTTTGTTTGGCAGCGGGCGGTATTTGTTCTTTCCATCTCTCCTGGGCAAAGGCGAAGATCCGCTCCACGCGGGCGTCCCAGGAATACTGCTGTACCTGGTCTCTGGCCGCAGAGGCCAGTTGTCCGGCCAGCTCTGGCTGCTGCAAAAGCTCATCTATGGCCTTGGTCAGCCCCTGCGATTCATCAGAGGGGCAGAGCCAGGCGTTTTGCCCGTGTTTAAGGATCCGGCTGAGGGCGGGCAGGTCAGTGGCGATTATGGGCCGCTGGGCTGCCATGTATTCGAACATCTTCAGCGGGCTCATCCAATCGGCGGTGGGACAGGCCTTTCCGTAGGGCATAAGCAGCACGTCCGCACTCCAAAGGTAGCAGGGGACCAGACGGTTGGGCACAAACCCGGTGAGGGTGACGTTTTTGAGCCCTTGCGCCTCTGTATGCGCGCGCCAGCGTTGCAGGTCCTGATCATGGCCTCCCACCAGGAGAAAGTCCACCTCCGGCAGTTTGGCTGCTGCCGCCAGGATGTGCTCAACCCCCCGGCCCGCATAGAGATGCCCCACGTAGACCGCCAGGCGGGCGTCATCTCTCAGGCCCAGTCTGCGCCGGGCCTCGGCCTTGTCCAAGGCAGGGGTGAAGGCGTCCAAGTCCACGCCGTCGGGTTCCACCAATATCTTCTCCTGGGGCAGCCCAAAATCGCGGTACATGGAGGCCAGTTCAGGGCTGATGGTGACCAGGGCCAGGAGCAGGGGATTGCGGGCCTGTTCATACAGGGCCAGCTTGTCAGGCCGGTTCTCCGGGGGGGCGTGGGTCTCCACCACAGTGGGAATGCCCCGGGCCAAGCTGTAACTGGGGGTCAAATAGGTGCGGGTGAAGATCATCTCCACCCGGCGCTGGCGGCAGCGGGCCACTGCCAGGCGGTGGAAGAGGCGCTCCATAAAAGGAAAGCTGAACCGCCAAAAACGGTCGGGCAGGGGATAGCCTTTGATGGCAAAGGGATGATTGAATCCGTAAAGCTCGTTGATCTCCTCATGCTTGAATCCGAGCCAGTTGCGTAACCCCAACTTGGTCACGAACTCAAAATCCTGGCAGGCCTTGGCCCAGGCCTGGGCGTTTTTCATCACCTGGATGCCGTGGGCGTTTTTATTGGGCAGGTCCAATAGGGAGACGTATGCCACTTTCAGAGGGATCGGTTTCACGCGCCCTCCTTTGGGGAGGGAGCAGCCAGTCCTCGCGGCCATATCCCGGACGGCCCGGAGGGCCGGAAAAGGAACCCCGCCAAGGCGGGGACTAAGGCGCCGGTCATGGGGGCTAATAGCCAACAGGGCCTGGCAGGCATAAGACAACCATGTTGAGGCTCAGACACCGAATCAGTCCTCCCGGCGGGAAAGGGCCCATTCGGCCATGGCAAGGTCATCGGAGCTGTCAATGTCTATGGAATCCCATCGGTCCATGACCAAGGGCAGGGTCTTAGGGCCGTAGAGGGTGTTCAATTCCATCACCGTTTCCCGCCGCAGGGCCAGCACCGCCGGTCCGTTGCGGGCCCAGAGGCGCGGCTTGTCTTGGCGGCGCAGAACAGAGGCGCCGCCAGGGTCGTAGGGCTTCAAAAAACCCTGCTCATCCAGGGTCATTACTGACAAAGGGCTGAAATTGTGAGGCAGCTCCACCACACTGACCACACTGTCCGCCTCTTTTTGCCAGAGCGTGTCCACCGCCTGATCAATATGATGTACACGGCGCAGGGGGCTGGTGGGTTGCAGATACACGATCGCCTCAGGGTTCCAGCCCTCTGCCTCAAAGTATTCCACAGCGTGCCTGATTACTTCCAGGGCGGTGGCAGTATCTGTGGCCAGTTCGGGCGGCCGCAGAAAAGGAACCTCTGCCCCGGCTTCCTTTGCCACCTGGGCGATCTTCTCGTCGTCGGTGCTCACCACCACCCGGCTGAGGCTGCGGCTGGACCGGGCCGCGCCTATGGTGTGGCTGATCAGAGGCCTCCCCGCCAAGGAGGCCAGGTTCTTTTGCGGGAACCCCCTTGATCCCCCCCGTGCCGGAATCAACCCCAAGACATTGCGAGGTTCAGTCAACAGCCGTTGCTCCTTGCCGCCCTGCCTGTTGCAGGAT
>JASFOZ010000029.1:0-17113 GCA_050116255.1 Desulfarculaceae bacterium | reverse complement strand
TGGTCTTTTACATAATGCCCATGTATCAGTTGATATCATATACGAAAAATTCGGCGCCAAAGCCAAGGCCATACTGGATGTGATCACATACCTTATTTTTTTCTATCCTTTTATGATAGTGCTGTTGGTCAAGGCGATTCCATATACAGCCCAGTCCTGGGCGGTTCATGAAAAAAGTTGGAGCGCGTTTGCGCCTCCGCTCTATCCAATAAAAACAGTCATCCCTATAACGGTTGTATTGCTCCTGATTCAGGGAACCTCCAAGTTCATCCGCCAATTCTATTTCGCAGTCACAGGGAAGGAATTATGATGGAATTGAGCCCCGAAGCCTTATCGTTGCTCATGTTTCTCGGGCTCATGCTGGGTCTGTTTATGGGCCATCCGCTTGCCTTTGTGTTGGGCGGCCTGGCAGTCATTTTCGGGTATATCGGCTGGGGCGTGGGTGCTTACGGAATGTTTATGAACCGCATCTACGGCCTCATGGATAATTATATCCTTATCTCCATTCCCCTGTTCATATTCATGGCCCAGATACTGGATCAATCGGGAGTGGCGGACAAGCTATTCGATGCCATGAGGTACCTTTTCGGTTCTATCAGAGGGGGTATCGCAGTTGCGGTGGTGGTCGTCTCAACCCTTTTCGGTGCCTGCACCGGCATTATCGGCGCTTCCGTGGTCACCATGGGGCTTTTGGGTATGCCGGTGATGCTCCGATACGGCTATGACAAACGTATGAGTTGCGGGGCTATCTGTTCCGGCGGAACCCTAGGCATCCTGATACCGCCCAGCATCATGCTGATTGTCATGGGCAACCAGTCCAAGGTTTCGGTGGGCAAGCTATTTGCCGGTGCGGTGGTTCCCGGGCTCATTTTGGCGGGTCTTTACGTCGCCTATATCTTGATCAAGTGTTACCGCAACCCCAACTCCGGCCCGCCTTTATCGGCCGAAGAGAGGGCCTCGGTCACCTCAAAAGAAATTGTCTTGATGGTGATGAAGTCCTTAATACCCCCCATGATTCTTATTCTGGGGGTCCTGGGTTCCATCTTCGCCGGAATCGCCACACCTTCTGAAGCCTCCGGGGTGGGGGCTTTTCTTTCTTTGATACTTACCGCCGCTTACGGAAGATTCAGCCTGAAAGGACTTTACCGCGCCGTTATTCAAACCGCAAAAACAACCACCATGGTGATAACAATTCTGGCCGGGGCCACCTGCTTTACCGGTGTCTTCTTGGGCCTGGGCGGGGGAGATGTGGTCAAGGAGTTCATCCTGGGCATCGGCTTGGGTAAATGGGGCACTTTCACCATTATGATGATCATCTGTTTTATCCTGGGCATGTTTGTGGACTGGATCGGCATCGTGATGATCACCTTTCCCATTTTTCTGCCCATAGCTGCGGAACTGGGATTCGACAAAGTCTGGTTTGTGGTGATTATGGCGGTTATGCTGCAGGACTCCTTTTTAACGCCGCCGTTCGGATATGCCCTGTTCTACCTCAAAGGAGTGGCGCCTCCGGAGATCGAAACCAAAGATATCTATTGGGGGGCGTTCCCGTTTTGGCGGCTTATGGAGTTGGGCCTGATTATATGTGTGGTTTTCCCGGAAACCATCACCTGGCTTCCCTCTGTACTTGTGAAATGACCAAAATAAATGTCACCCGGCCAAACAGTCAGGATTGGGGACGCCCATTTTCAGCGTCTCAGCCGCCGGAGGTTTTGTTTCTGGCTTGTAGATTCTAGAGACACCCACCTTTACAGAAATAAACCCAGGGTTGCGAAAACGGATCTTTCGCAGTGACCAGCGTTAAATCTGCGTTGGCGTAGCTCCAAGCCAGGCATGTAAGGATCAGACTCCTCACCTGCCGGGTCAACGCCAAGGCCGGCTGGTTGCATGTGAAGGCAACAACCAGAACCAATCCAGTCTACACACCGGGAGTTATCTCATCCCTCTTGCCTTTACCTGGCTCACACGGCCTGAACCCGGGCGTGTAATGATAACGTTTACAATTTTATAGCCAGAAGAAAGATCTAAGGTCACATGCTGCTTGTTTAATAATATAATTAGATAATTACAAATTATTGATTTAGGTAAAAAACATTTGACATTCAAGCAAAATTCACACTATCATGTAATCGGTTACATTATGTATTGATAGCCCCGGATTTTTTTATGAATATGTCCCAGATTGCAAAACTGGCGGGGGTCTCCATTGCCACGGTGTCGCGAACCTTTCGATCGCCAGAAAGAGTTCGCCCCGCTGTCCGGGATCGAATCCTGCGAATCTGCGAAAAACATGACTATGTCTACAATGCCGCCGCCGGAGACCTGTCCCGGCAAAAAACAAATATTATCGGAGTATTGATTCCAACGGCCAACAAGTCGGTTTTTGGCGACACTTTTATGGCCATCCAAGAAAAATCCCAGGAGCTTCATTTTTCGACCATCGCCGGAAACACCTTATACGACAAGTCGATTGAGAAAAACCTGCTGCGCCAGTTCCAAGAACGGAGAGTGGCCGGCATCATTTTCACGGGATTCACCATCGGCGGGGAAAGGCTTGTCCGCCAATTAATGGAGCGAAAAATAGCCTGCGTGGTTATTTGGGAAAAACTGGAAGAGACTGACATCAACTATGTGGGGTTCGATAATTTTAAGGCTGCTTACCAGGCCACCGACCACCTGGCCAAGCTCGGGCACCGGCGGATTGGCTTGATCGTCGGGCCTCACCAGAAGGTGGGCCGGGTAAAAAAACGCTTTGATGGCTATAAGCAGGCCCTGGATGATCATGGGATTCCCTTTGATCAAACCATAGTGGTGGCCACCGAACCTGATTTGCTGGAAGGCAGACAGGCCATGGGCCAAATCCTTTCGGCAAAAAATCCCCCTACCGCCGTATTTGCGGCCAGCGACCGGCTGGCCATAGGAGGACTTGCGACCATCAAAGAGAGAGGGCTTAGGGTGCCCCAGGATATCTCGCTGGTGGGATTCGATGATGTGGAGTTCGCCCCTTATTGCGATCCTCCTCTGACCACGGTGCGGGTGCCAGCCAAGGAGATGGGCGCTTTGGCGGTGAAAGTGCTTCATGATCTGATTGTCGACGGCAACCAAAACGTAAAACAGTACTGCCTTGATACTGACTTGATCATCAGGGCCTCTACTGCGGAGCCAGGCTAAGAAGTTTTAGACAAACAATTTTATCTTACATTAGCAATGCTTATCCTAAACGAGAGCCCTGAAGGGCAAGGAGGATTTTACAATGAAAAAGAGGATTAGCTTGTTACTGCTTATCTCTGTAATGCTCATGGCGTTCTCCGCCAGTGCGGGCTTTGCTGCGGACTTTCCCAGCAAACCAATTAAGTTGATCGTGCCCTGGGGAGCGGGAGGCAACGCCGACGTGCAGGCCCGGCTTTTGGCCAAGGCAAGCGAGGAGTTCCTGGGCCAGCCCATCGCGGTTACCAACAAGCCCGGCGGCGCCACCATCCCCGGCGTCACCGAGGCCCTGCAAGCCAAGCCGGATGGCTACACCCTCATTTGGATCGCCATACCTTCCGTGGCCACCCAGCCATTCCTCAGAAAGACTCCCTATACCCTGAAAAACCTCTATCCCTTGGCCAATGTTTCGCGGAACACCTTAGTGCTTTATGTGAGCGACAAGTCTCCCTGGTTCACCCTAAAGCAATTTATCGATTACGCCAAAAAACAGACCGTCAACATGTCCCTTAACGCCATCGGCGCCCTGCCGCACCTGGCGGCGGTGGAGTTGGCCCTAAAATCAGGGGCCAAGTTCAAATACGTGGCTTCCAAGTCATCGGCCGGGGCTGTGGTTTCCCTTCTGGGCGGACACGTGCAAGCCGCCCTGGCTCATGAGCCGCAGGCCTTTTCCCATGGCAAGGAGCTGAGGGCTTTGGCCGTTTTCGAACCGGAAAGAAGCGGGTATCTGCCCCTGGTGCCCACGGCCAAGGAACAAGGCTATGAGGTGCTGGGTTATGTGCGTGATTCAGTGGCCATCAACATAAAGGCCCCAAAAAAGGTCAAGGATACCCTGGCGCAGGCGTTTAAAAAGGCCATGGCGACCGACGAATTCAAGAATGCGTTTCTTAAGCGCAGGATCAAGATGTACTATCTGGATCCCGCTAAGACCCTTCAGCTCTGGGAATCGGCTGCCAAGACCTATAGCCAGATCATTTCTAATCTGAAGAAATAACCTGCACACGGGAGGGGGCGACCCCTCCCGTTAATTCGTAACAATGAGGCGCAGCTTGTAACCAAGGGCGGGATCATGCAAATAAAGCGAAAAAACGGGACACAGATTATATGTGTTTTGCTGCTCTTGATTGGTTCGCTGTTTTATTATCAGACCTATTTGTTCCCCAAGGAAATGGGGCCGGTCGCCTCTGAGTATGGGTCAGCATTCTTTCCCCGGGTGCTTTTAATCTTCATAGCCGCCACCACCGTGGCTCTGCTGGTGCAGTCAATTCTGCGCAGGCGCAGGGACGCGGAAGAGAATTTCGTTTCCATGGACAAAGGCCAGTTGGGCCGGTGCCTGGGGTTGTGGCTGCTTTGTATGGCCTTTTACCTGGCCTGGAAGAATTTCGATTACCTTTATGCGGCTCCGCTTTTCATGATGGCCGTTGGTTGGCTCCTGGCGGCGAGAAGCATCGTCATATTGGCCTTTTTGGCCGCCCTGGGTCCGCTGATGTACGTGGTTTTTGAAAAGTTGCTCAAAGTGGGTCTTTAAATCTTTGGCAAGCCGGGAGACTGGAGACTATGCTGGGCTCGGAAGCCGCCTTCATCGAAGCCTTGACTCAGTTGATTCAGCCGTTGAACATCGGGCTGCTCATCCTGGGGGTCGGGCTGGGGATAATTATCGGTATTATTCCCGGGCTGGGAGCCCCCTTGGGAATCGCCATTGCGTTGCCCTTTACTTTTTATATAAGCCCCATCCAGGCCTTTTCCCTATTGCTGGGCATCTATTCCGGTGCCATATACGGAGGGTCGGTATCGGCCATCATGCTGGGAATTCCCGGCACTCCCCCCGCCGCCGCCACCCTGATGGACGGCTACCCCATGATGAAAGCCGGCCGGGGTGGGGAGGCCTTGACATATTCCTTGGTCGGCTCGGTGATCGGCGGGTTATTCAGCACGGTCTGCTTGATGCTGATCGCGCCGGTGCTGGCCACCTTTGCCATGCAGTTCGGGCCGTCGGAGTATTTCGCCTTGGGCGTGTTCGGCATCATGGTGGTGGGCAAGGTGGCCGGCGACAATGTCTTCAAGGGTTTCATCATGGGGGCCTTGGGGATTTTCCTCACCACCTTTGGCATAGACCCGGTCAATGCCAACATGCGGTTCACCTTCGGATCGGTGGACCTTTACGCGGGGATATCCTTCATCCCCCTTCTAGTGGGTCTTTTTGCGGTTCCGGAGATGATGTTCAAATGCGAAGACCTGGCTCAAAGGGTCTTGCCTAAAAGCGCCTTGAACGTCAAGCTTCCCGGAGTCAAGGCTCTTTACCGTTTCAAGAACGTTCTGCTGCGCTCTGCCATCATAGGAACCATAGTCGGTATTATTCCGGCGGAGGGCGGGGCTGTGGGCGCCTTTATCAGCTATGGAGAGGCCAAACGCTGCTCCAAAGAGCCCGAGAAGTTCGGCCAGGGCGCCCCTGAAGGGGTGCTCGCCCCTGAGACTGCCAACAACGCTACTATCGGCGGCGCTCTCATCCCCACTCTGACCCTGGGTGTGCCGGGGAGCGCGGCTGCGGCTATTCTGCTGGGCGCCCTTATGATTCATGGTTTTACGCCCGGGCCCAGGCTTTTCAGCGAGGCCCCGGATCTGATGTATTCCATCTTCATCGGTTTGTTCATCATAAACATCATCATGCTTTTTTTGGGCATGGGCGCCATCGGTTCGGCGGCGAAGATCATAAAGGTGCCGGACCGCATCATTATCCCTGTGGTGCTCCTGCTATGTTTTTTGGGGTCCTATTCCATCAAAAACAGCATGTTCGGGGTATGGGTGATGCTCTGGGCCGGCTTGTTCGGCTATATCATGCGCAAGTTCGGTTTTCCCATCATACCCTGTGTGTTGGGGTTCGTCCTGGGGCCCATGATCGAGGTTAATTTCAGGCAAGCCCTCACAATTTCAGACGGAAACTGGCTGGTTTTCATAGACCGTCCCATATCCCTCATCATTTACGGGCTCATCCTGTTGACCTTTGTGTCCCAACCCTTGATGGATTTCATAAAAAGAGCGCGTAAAAATGGCTAGACGGCCAAACATGACTAGCGGCAGAGGGTGAGAGGCATGAGACCTTTCTCTCTATTGGTCAAGCCCGCCGGGGCCGACTGCAACCTCAGGTGCGCCTATTGTTTTTACCTTGACCGGGCATCACTTTACCCGCAGACCAAGCGGCATCGCATGAACAGTGAGACTCTGGAGGCTTTGGTAAAAGGCTACATGGCCACTCCCCAGCCGCAGTACGCCTTTGCCTGGCAGGGTGGGGAGCCCACCTTGATGGGACTTGATTTTTTTCAGCAAGTGGTGGAGCTGCAAAAAAAATACGGCGCTTTCGGGGCCAGCGTGGCGAACCATCTGCAAACCAACGGCATTATGATTAGCGCCGATCTGGCCCGGCATTTATCCCGCTACAATTTTCTGGTGGGGGTCAGTTTGGACGGCCCCGCTGAAGTTCATGACAGGTTCCGCCAATATGCCAACGGACGGGGATCACACGAACAGGTAATGAACGGCATAAGGCTTCTGCAAAAGAACCAGGTCAAGGTCAACATTCTCACCTTGGTCAGCAAGGCGAATGTGTCCCAGGGCCGGGAGGTCTACCGCTATTTGCGCGGGAAGGGGTTTGATTTTCATCAGTACATCCCCTGCGTTGAATTCGATGACGCCGGCCGGCTGCAACCTTTTGCCGTAACGGCCGAGGAGTGGGGCGGCTTTTTGTGTCAGGTTTTTGATGAATGGATCAAGTGCGATGTCGGCCGCATATCCATCAGATATTTCGATGCCCTCTTTCAGGGCATCATCACTGGAAAGCCCAACCTCTGCCACCTAGAGCAGAATTGCAGTCAATACTTCGTAGTCGAACACAATGGTGATGTGTATCCCTGTGATTTTTTCGTTGACGGGCGCTATAAGCTGGGAAACCTCCTGGATGATTCATGGGAGGAATTGCAGGCATCGTCGAAGTACATCGATTTCGGAGCCATGAAGAGGGATTGGAACCCCGAATGCGGCGATTGCCGCTTTCTGGCCTACTGCGCAGGCGATTGTTTAAAACACCGTCTCACCCATGGCACTGGCCGGCCGGCTCAAATGAGTTGGCTGTGCCAAGGCTACAAACAATTCCTTCACCACGCCCTGCCCAGCCTTAAGTCCCTGGCCGAGGAGATTCAACAGAAACAGACGCCTTCTTCAATTGGAGGTCGTATGCAGGCCAGACCGAAAAAAGTGGGCAGGAATGAACTCTGCCCCTGTGGTAGCGGGCGGAAATACAAAAAATGCTGCGGTGGTCCGTCCCAGGGGAAGACCGATCCCCATTGTGGTAAGGGGCAGACCGCCAGCCGGCCGGCTTTGTCCGGCACTGTAATAGGAGAGAAAAATGTCAGATAAGACCGCGGCTAAAAAGGCGGATCGCCCCAACATATTGATGATCTATCCCGACGAGATGCGGGCCGATATGATGGGCTGCTCCGGAAATCCAGTGATCAAGACACCCTATTGTGACCGGCTGGCCCAGGAGGGGGTGCGCTTTCAGGAGGCTTTTTCCTCCTTTCCCTTGTGCACGCCGTTTCGGGCCTCCTTATTCACGGGCAAGTACAATCATGCCACCGGCGTACATGCCAACCACCATCCCATTCCCTTGGGCCAGAGTTTTCTGGCTGAAATCCTGCGGGATCACGGTTATCGCACCGGTTACATCGGCAAATGGCATTTGGAAGGCGGCGACGCCCCCGGTTTCGTGCCTCCGGGTCCCAGACGGCTGGGCTTTGACCATTTCGTGGGGTTCAACCGGGGTCATTACTACCAAAACGCCATCTACTATCGTGACAGCGACCAACCCTATCACTGCCCCCGTTTCGAGCCCGACTTCCAGACCGACCATCTCCTTGAGTTCATGGATGGCTGCATTTCCCAGGGAGACGGGCCGTTCTTCGGCTTCATCTGTTACGGCGTGCCCCACTTCCCCTTCAACATGCCCGACTACCTGAAGAACCTTTACCGCCCCGAGGAGATGCCCCTGGGCCCCTCAGCCGGGGACGCCGAACTCCAGCAACAGGTGAGCCGGGAGCTCCTGGCCAATAATTTTCCCGCAGCCAGCGGGGTATGGGGGATCGGAAGCGGAGAGGCACCCAAAATCGAGAGTGAGCGCACGATCCGTGAATTCATGGCCAAGTATTGCGGCATGGTGGCCAACGTGGATCACAATCTGGGGATAATCTTGAATTGGCTGGACAGGAAGGGGCTTTATAGGGACACCCTGGTCATATTCTTCAGCGACCACGGGGATATGTGCGGCGAGCACGGCTACCGCTGCGGGACCAAAAAGACCCCCTATCGCCAAGCCGCTCAGGCTCCTTTCATCGTCCGCTACCCTCGCCGCTTTCCCGCCGGCTTGGTGGTCCCCTCCCTGGTGGACGTCTCTGTGGACACCATGCCCACCATCTTGGATCTGTGCGGCATCCCCATCCCCAAGGAGATTCAGGGAACCAGCCTTCTCTCCCTGTTGGACGGCGATCCCACTCCAGTACGGGAGGCGGTGTATTACGAGGTGAACAAGGAGTTGGAGGGCCCCGAGCGCTTCCCCATACCCGAACGCGGCGTACGCACGCCCGATTGGCTTTACACCCGCACCCAGCAGGCCCCCAAGCTGCTCTACGATCTGCGAAATGATCCCGACGAGCTGCACAACCTGGTTGATGACGCCAAATACAAGCCGGAAATGGACCGGCTGGAAAAAATGCTGAAAATCCACATGCAAAGGACCGGCGACGACTGGAGCGCCGAATCGGTGTTCCCTTCCAAAGGCTTCTTGAGCCATGAAGAAAAGACCGAAAAACAAAAACAGTTGATAGCTCAGGCTGTGGTGGAGCCGTGATTTCAGGTAACTCCAAAATGGACGGCCAGGGGGACAGGCCGAATATCCTGTTTCTGCTGAGCGATGAGCACAGTTTCCGCTTTATGGGGCATGTGACCCCGGAAGAAGGCGGGGAACCGGTGGACACGCCGGCCCTGGACCGCCTGGCCCGTCATGGAGTTCGCTTCACTGACGCCTACTGCCAAATGCCCTTGTGCACCCCCTCGCGCATGAGCATGCTAACCGGACTGCAAGTGCGCAGATGCGGCGCCTGGTGGAACGAGGTGGTGCTCCGGCCCGAGCTGCCCACGCTGCCGCAGGTCCTAGGGGACGCTGGTTATCAGACCTGCCTGGTGGGCAAGATGCATCTGGGCGGCACTAACCAGTTCGCCGGCTTCCAGCACCGGCCCTATGGCGATCTCACCGGCATGACCGGACATCAGTGGGAGCCTCTGGACAGCGAGAAAACCGGCCCATATGCAATGCGTTTTCGCACCGAACAAGCCGGGGTAAGCGAGATACCCGAGAGCCAAATGCAAGAGCACTTGGTGGCCGAGGAGGGGCTGGCTTTTGTCAGAGAACAGCAGAGCCGGCAGCCTCATACCCCTTGGTTCCTGTGTCTTTCCTTCAGCCGGCCCCATTTTCCCCTCACCTCGCCGCAGCGGCATTTCCAGCGCTATTGGCCGCGCAGGGTCACGCCGCCCAAGGTTGGTGCTGGCGGCGACGCATATGACCACCCCATGAGCAAAGGAATGCGCCAAGGCTTCAAGGCCGACCAAATCTCACTTGAGGAAATGATGAAAGCCAGAGCGGGATATTTCGCCTGCGTCAGCTATCTGGACGAAATCATCGCTGACTTACTGGTGCGTATGGAGCAGGACGGGCTCCTGGAAAACACCGTCATCGTCTACGCCTCCGACCACGGCGAGATGGCCGGAGAACACGGGGTGTGGTGGAAACAGGGCTGGTACGAGGCATGCACCCGCGTGCCCTTTATAATTTCGCTGCCCCAGCAACGTTATGGTCAAATGCCTGCCAAGGCGCTAAGCACGCCCGTGGCCCTGGTGGACCTTTTTCCCACACTCGCCGGCTTGGCTGGCGCTGCCTGCCCGGAAGGCCTGGACGGTGTCGATCTTTCCGGCTCTCTGACCGGTGATGATCCCTTACCTTTGCGGCCCATTTTCTGCGACAACCTGACGCCGCGCTGGGGCCGGGGCACCGAATTCCGCATGGTTCGCCTGGCAGGCTACAAGTACGTACGTTTCCGGGAGGCCCCGCCGCTTTTATTTGACCTGACTAAGGACCCCGGCGAGCAAGTCAATTTGTGTCTGAACCCGGACGGACCAGCCAAAGAGGCCCTGGAGACACTTGAGCGGATCGCCGGGGAGACCATGGACTTTGATCAGGCTGAAAACGAGCGCCTGGCACGGGATGGAAAACTGGCCGAACAATACGCCCTGGAACTGCCGCCGAGCACGGGAAACTTGTATCTCATGCCTTCCGGAAGGCTGGTCAATGCCGAGGACGCGCTTTACCGGCCCACCGTGATACTCGAGGACGCACGCACAAAGCTCATCTAGAGCGTTCGGCAAGGGTGGTTGTCGGCCGGCCGCCGGAAGCGGCCTTCAGCCCGAGAAGGAGGAGTGGCTTATGCCCAAGGTTTTAGTGACAGGGGGGGCTGGATTTATCGGCTCCTATTTGGTGCCGCAATTGCTGGAGCGGGGTTGGGAGGTGGTGGTCTTTGATCTGGCCGCAGAGCCCGAGTCCCTGGAAGCGGTGCGGGATGAAATCACTTACGTTCGCGGCGATCTGGGGTCAGGCCCGGATATCTACCGCGCCATGATGACCCACCGCCCCACGGGCGTCTTCCACCTGGGAGCCCTTTTGGCCGGGCCCTGTGAAGAGAACCCCATGTTGGGATTCAGGGTGAATTTTCAATCCACCCAGGTCCTGCTGGACGCCTCTCTGGCCCTTGGCGTGGAGCGGTTTTTCATGATCAGCTCTATCTCGGTCTTTGGGAGGGACGTCTCTGAACCGGTGTCCGACTCCGCGGTGAAGAACCCGGAGACTATTTACGGACAAACCAAACTGGCCGGCGAACACCTCATGCATTGGTATGCGGCCAAGCACGGGCTGGACACCAGGGCCTTGCGCTTTACTTGGGTTTTCGGGCCGGGCCGGACCACCGGTATCACCGCCTTGTGGTCCTCGGCTATTTTGGACGCCATGGCGCTGGGCCGTAAAACCGTCATACCCAATCCGGACGAGCGGGGAGATTGGCTCTATGTCAAGGACGCGGTCTCGGCCATTCTGACCCTTTGGGATGCACCTGAGGCCGGCCAGCGCGTCTACAACATAGCAGGCGGGGTGCATAGCATCCGGGAGGCGGTGGAGATGGCCCGCCGCTGGCGGCCGGAGGCTCCCGTGGTCTTGGCGGAGGACGGCGCCAACCAGTCCCCCTATCCCGCGGCCTACGATGACAGCGCTGCCCGCCGGGATCTGGGCTGGAAGCCGCGTTATACCTTGGAGGAGGCGGTGGCCGAGCACATTGCGATTGTGTCGGGAGAAGATAACTAGTTTGCCGAGCCAGGCATGGCCTTAGGCGTTTTGAGGAGAAATGCGATGCAAGAAGTATTGCTGGATTACGGGGACACTAAAATGCGCGTTGAATTGCCTGACACCGCCACGGTGGTGCGTTACGGGCAGACCTACCAGGACCCCCCGGAGATCGATAATTATCAAGCAACCAAAGAGGCGTTGAAAAATCCCCTGGGCTTTCCGCCTCTAAAGGAGATGGCCGGGCCGGACAAGAAGATAGTAATAGGCTTTCCCGACCGGGTTAAGGGTGGAGCCCATCCGACCAGCCACCGCCAGGTGGCCATCCCCCTCATCGTAGAGGAACTCCTCAAGGGCGGGGCCAAGCTCGAAAACATCACCCTGTTATGCGGTATGGGTCTGCACCGTCAGAACACCCTGGAAGAGTGGTACTGGTATTTGGGCAAGGACATTGTAGACCAGTTCTGGCCGGGCCGCCTGGTTAATCACGACGGCGAGGCGCCTGACCTGTACGACTACGGCACTGACAGCATGGGGAATGTGGTTTTGTGCAACCGGCTGCTGGCCGATGCGGATCTGCCCATTGTGGTAGGCCACTGCGCAGGCAACCCCTACGGCGGCTTCAGCGGCGGCTATAAGATGATCGTCACCGGCTTCACCGGCTGGCGCTCCATTGCTTCCCACCACTGCCCCCAGACCATGCACCGGCGGGATTGGCTGGGCGCTTCCACCGAATCCCATATGCGCCGCCAGTTCCGCTCCATTGGCCAGGCCATGGAACAAGGCATGGGCAAAAAGGTCTTTGCCGTGGATGCAGTGCTGGATCAGTTCGGCAAGGTCCTGGGAGTGGCGGCCGGGGATTTGGCCTCGGTGGAGGAGGCCACCTGGCCGCTGGCTGACAAGCGCGTCAATGTGGAGCTCGACATGACAGAGCCGGCCGATTTGCTGGTGATGGGCGTACCGCGCAACTTCCATTACGGGCCGGGCATGGGCACTAATCCCATTTTGATGAGCCTGGCTATCGGCGGCCAGCTTTCTCGCTGCTGGCACGCCTTCCGGGAGGGAGGGGTTATTATCGCCGTCTCGGTTTGCGATGGTTGGTTCAATGACAACTGGTTCCCTTCTTACCGGGAAACCTACGACGCCTTGCAGAAATACTGCACCCCGGCGGAGTTTTTAGACTCGGAAGACTGTACGCGCCTGGCCTCGGACACGGAATACTGCTTCCGTTATTCCAACTTTTTCACCTATCATCCCTTCCACGCCATGTCCATGATAAGCGGGGGCAGTGTGCCGGCCCTCAGGACTTCGGCGGTGCTTATGCCCGGGGCCCGTGCCCCCAAGTATGCCCGGGGCATGGGCTTCACTCCGGTAAGCAGCTTTGCCGAGGCCATGAAAATGGCGGAAAGATATGTGGGTAAAAACCCGCACATCCTTTGTACGCCGGAGTGTTTCTCCGGGGGAATGCCGGTCCATGTGTACTGCAAAAAGTGACTTGCGGGTGATGGCCATGGGTTGCGCCCTGCTGCGCCTAAATTTAGATCGTTGCACGGGGGCGTCCTGCCCCCGATGCAACCTCGGTTTGGCAAAAGTGTGATTTTGCCAAACCTCGCATATTGGCTCGCCATTTCTGGCTCGCAATATGGCGGGCCTTCCATGGCCCGCTTGAGGCCTTATGAACAGCTGGGCCAATTTTTTACGGGTTGAGGTATTGATTTATAATCTATAATTTTTTCACCGCGCATCGGCCTCAACTTAGCGCCTGGAGGATTTCCTTGAGCAATGTAGCCATAATCGGCGTCGGAGTGATGGGTTCCGTGGCCGCCGAGAAAATAATCAAGGCGGGACACAGCCTCCACTTGTTCGACGTGTCAAAAAAGGCCATGGCTGGGATCGCCCATTTGGGTGCACAGGAATCGGCCAGCCCCCGGGAAGCGGCGGAGAAGGCGGAGATCATCCTCATGTTCCTGCCTGGTCCGGCCCAGGTACGTGAGTGCGTGGCCGGGCCGGCCGGCCTTCTGGAAGGAGCCGGCCCTGACACGGTTATAGTGGATCTGAGCACCGTTGATCCCGGCGTCTCCCAAAGCATGGCCAAGGCTGCCGGCGCAAAGGGAGCCTCCTATCTGGATGCACCTGTGTTGGGGAGGCCGGCGGTGGTGGGCAAGTGGGCCTTGCCCGTGGGGGGTGAGACCAATGCCCTGGAGCGCTGCCGCCCTGTCTTAGAGGTCCTGGCCGTGAAAATCTTTCATGCGGGCCCTTCCGGAATGGGTAACCGCATCAAACTCCTCAACCAGATGATGTTCGGGGCCATCAACGCCATGACCGCTGAAATGATGGCTGTGGCCGACAAGATGGGCATTGCTCCCAAGCTGCTCTATGAGACCATAACCGCCAGTCAGGCAGGCACTGTGAGCAATCTCTTCAAGGAACTCGGCGCCAGAATTGCCGAGGATGATTACAGCAACCCCACCTTTTCCGTGAACCTCTTGATTAAGGACGTGAGTCTGGCCGTGGAGATGGCCCGGCAAAGCGGCGCCCTTCCGGTTCTCGGTCAGACGGTGGAGTTCATCAACGGCCTGGCCCGGGCCCAGGGTCAGGGAGAGCTTGATACTGCCGCCATGTGGAAGAGCATGCGCGGTCTTTTTGCATGATAGCCAGTTGATTCTCGGCGCTGGTCGGCGGTGATTCGCAAGCACCAGACGGATGTTTGTGTCGCCAAGGACGTGGCCAAAGGGACAATCCGCGCCGATACTGAATAGGTGGGACAGCTTCCCTTTGGAGGCCGGTTAGTCCTTTTCCGGCTGCGGTTGCGCCAGATCCAGAGTGGTCAGTTCCTTGCTGAAAAAGACCTCGCCCTGATATAGGCTGGCGATCTCGCTTAGGGCCGCTTCTGTGAAACTGGTCTGGTCCAGGAGCGGTCCTGTGTGCGATAGTATGAGCCTTTTGACGCCTGCTTCCCGGGCGATCCGCGCGGCATCCCTGGTGCCGGTTATCATCATGGACTCAGCCGGTTTCATGCGTTCCTGCAGGTCCCAACAATGCATTATCAGGTGGTCTGCCCCGCGCGCCAGATCAATAATGGAATCACACACCCCTGTATCGCTTGAAATGACCAGACTGCCATAAGCTGTTTCCAGGCGGTAAGCCAAAGTAGTCATCCAAGGTTCGATATGCTGGACCTTTGCGGTCCGCAAACTAATTGAATCCAAATCAATGATGTCGTTGTGGCCAAGCTCTTTGACCTCGACCTGCGGGATGGGCCTGGGGAGTTTTCCCCCCCGGCTGACAAATATGTCCTGGCTGCCCGGGTGTTCCACCCGAGCCTTCCAATCGTGAGAAAAAGCTCCATCAGGACCAATCAGCCTTTGGGTGATCCATTCGGTGGGCGGAGGACCCCAGACCTTAAGCTTTGCGGCCTTGTCCGTGTTTTGATCCCACCGGCAAAGAAGGAAACAGGGATAATCGGCATTATGGTCAAAGTGATGGTGGCTAAAGAACAGGTGTTCAATCTGAGTGGGGAACAACCCCATTTTTACCAATTTGTGAGTGGCCGCCGGGCCGCAATCGAACATCAGGTATTTCTCGCCGACCTGCACCACGTAGCAGGTTCCGAATCTGAGGGCAGTGGGAGTGGGGGTGCCGGCGCCCACGAAATATACCTTGAACATACAGAACACCTTATTGCCTGAGATAGTTCGTCAAGCCAATGCCTTGGTAGGATTTTTATGAGAATAATAGTTCCAGGCCACAGCCCCGGCCAAGATGAGAATACCCAACAAGTCGGTTATCAGGTTAGATACCAGCAGAAGTACGCTGCCGGTGAGAAATGCCAGTATTTGAAGGATGTGAAGCCGGGTGAAAAGGAATTTTTCCAAGGCCGCGGAAAGGCCTATGGTACCCACAAAGGCTGTGGCAAAGCTGGCAAAGACGAACCAGGGGCTGCCCTCCATTAAAAGGGCTGCATTATAGGCGAAGACAAAGGGGATGATGTATTTCACAAAGCCCAGTTTTGCGGCTATTACGCCGGTGCGCATTACCGGCGCGTCTGCAATGGCAGCCCCGGCATAGGCGGCCAGCGCCACCGGAGGAGTGATGGCCGAGAGCAAGCAGGAGTAGAAGACGAACATGTGGGCGGCAACCGGAGGCATTCCCACCTTTATCAGGGTGGGCGCTGCGATCATGGCTACTATGATGTAGGCTGGCGCCGTGGGTACTCCCATTCCCAGAATGAGGCAGGCAACCATCACCAGAATCAGAAGCAATGCGAAATTGCCGTAGGAAAGGGCCAATATTATATCTACAAACTTGATGCCCATGCCGGTGACATCCAGGCAGCCCACCACGATGCCGGCGCAGGCGCAGCAGGTCGCTATGACCACTGCATTTTTAGCTCCTTGAATCAAAGACTCCAAAAAACCCCAGACGCCCAAGCGGCTATGCTTGCGCATACTGGAGACTATCAACAGGGCAATGATAGCCACAAAGGCGGCGCGGAAGGGGGTGTAGCCTTGGATCAATACGACGATCAGCAACAGGATGGGGATGGTAAAGTGGAATCCCTTGAAAAGTGTTTCTTTGAGCGGAGGCAACTCTGTGCTGGGTATGCTGCGTAAACCCAGCTTCAGGGCTTCCAGATGAGTGGAGGCGAATACCGCCACAAAATAGAGTATGGCAGGCAACAGGGCTGCCTTGCAGATAGTCAGATAGGAAACACCCACGATTTCGGCCATGATAAAAGCCGCCGCACCCATGATGGGGGGCATAATCTGGCCGCCGGCGGATGCCGCGGCCTCAACCGCCCCTGCGTATTCAGGGCGGTATCCCATCTTCTTCATGAGGGGAATGGTGAAGGTGCCGGTGCCATAGACGTTAGCCACCGAGTGGCCGGAGATGGTGCCGAACAGGCCGCTGGCTATTACCGCCACCTTGGCCGGGCCGCCGGTGGCCCAGCCTACCGTGGAGAGACTGAAGTCTATGATGAATTTGCCGGCGCCGGTTTTATCCAAAAGCGCGGCAAAGGTTATGAAAAGGAACACAAAGGTGGCAGACACCCCCACGGGCACCCCGAAGATGGCATGGGGCGTCATGAACATATGGTCAATAAAGATAAGCAGGTTTGGGGAGCGTATGGTGAAAGGGAAGGGCAGGAACTGGCCGAACAGGGTGTAGGCCACAAAGATGCTGGCCACTATGGGCAAGGCCAAGCCGGCCACCCTGCGGGTGGCTTCCAGTAAAAGAACCATGGTGGTCCAGCCCAAGGCAATATCATGAAAGGTCATGGGGCCGGTGTACCATTCCCGGGTGGTGAGCCGTTCATGATTCAGCATCAGGTACACATCGATTACCAAACAGAGCAAGGCCAGGGGGATGTCAATCCAGGCGGTTTTTTCTTGAGGCGTTTTTTTGGAGGCGGGCCAATATAGGAAGGCCAGGGTCAGGAGCGTCATCAAATGTATGGTACGCATGCCATAGGCT
>JASFOZ010000028.1:0-17246 GCA_050116255.1 Desulfarculaceae bacterium | reverse complement strand
AATCACACCTCGTCTCTTCAGGGGTTCAGACCCGCCCTTTATAACAGAGCCGGTCAGTTTCAGCGGCATTATGCCCTTCTCATCAACATTATATGAAAACCTCAAGGCCAAGGACAGGATATTGCCGGCTGGGCTCTGCGCGGGTTTTCGTTTATGGACAAAATACGGCTCTCTTCGCTAACACCGTTGTGCCTTGAGGAAAAAAGGGTAACTCCATTGGCCTACCGCTCCCGGTTTGGCTAGTCCGCTTGCAGGCACTCCCGGGCCAATTGCAAAAAGCCCTCTAAAGATGGGGACAGCCAGCGCCCGGAGTGCCAGACCATCTGGGTTGCGACCTTGATGGACCGGCCCTGCCAGGGCAGCTTCACCAATTCGCCGCGCTCCAGCTCCGCCGCCACCGCCATCTCAGGCAACACCGCCACCCCCATGCCCGCGGCCACGCATTTTTTTATGGGTTCAATGCTGCTGAACTCCAGGGCGGTGCGGGGATACACCCCGGCCTTTATCAGGATGCGCTCAAACTGGTTGCGGTAGTCGCAGCCCAATTCGGTGAATAGGATGGGTTCATCGGCAAGGTCCAAAGGATGGACTTTACGACGGCGGGCCAGATAATGCCCCGGCCCGGCCAGGACCGCCACCACCTCCTTGATTAGGGGCTCTATCTTGAGCTCCCCCGGGGGAGCCAGCTCCTGCAGGATAAAGGCCACATCCAGGCTCCCTTCCCTGACCTGGCGGAGCAGGTCAAAGGTGGAGCTGGGCTTGAACAAAAGCCTGGTCTTAGGCCACTGGCTGCCAAAACGGCTAAGGAGTGCAGGCAAACGGTAGGTGCAAAGGCTCTCCACTGAGCTGAAGCTTATCACTCCGCCGTCCTGGCCCTCTTTACCCAGGCCGGCCCGGGCCTCCTGCTCCAGATTCAGCATGCGCTCGGCATAGGCGAGCAGCCGCCGGCCTGATTCCGTCAAGCGGATTCCCCGGCCCAGGCGGTCAAAGAGCCTAAGGCCCAGCTCCTCTTCCAGGGCCTTGATATGGGTGGTGAGGCTGGACTGGGCATAGCCCAAGATGCCGGCAGCCTCGGTGAAGTTGAGGGTGCGGGCCACCATGCGGAAGCTCTTCAATAGTCTAAGTTCCATGTTAATCCATCAATATTTTTGATCGTAATCATTAAAACAATTCGTTAGACAGATTATACCCGGTCTGTCAGGATTGCGCCAAAGAACCGGGAGAAAAGAGCATGCCTCGATCCATGACCGTTGCCGGACAAACCAAAGTTGCTGTGGGATTTCAGGAGGATGTCAAAACACTGGCCGCCGTGCTGGTGACAGTGATCACCTGGGCCTCGGCCTTTGCCGGCATCCGCGCCGCCCTTACAGCCTACACCCCCGGCGAGCTAGCCTTGCTGCGCTACCTGGTGGCATCGGCGGCCCTTTTGCTGGTGGGATTGTGCCGGGGTGTGAAGATGCCCAAAGGCAGAGACCTTCCCGCCCTGGCCCTTATGGGCCTTTTGGGCTTCAGCTTTTACAACCTGGCCCTGGGCTACGGCCAAAAGACCGTTCCCGCGGGGACCGCTTGTTTCATCGTGGCCACCGCACCCATGTGGATGGCCCTGGTGGGGGTTCTGCACTGGGGGGAGCGGCTGGGAAGCAGGGGCTGGCTGGGGGTCTTTTTGGCCCTAGCCGGCGTGGGCCTGATCTCTCTGGGCCGTGGCGGCGGTTTGTCGCTGGATCCAGCGACCCTGATAATCCTGGCCGCCGCCTTGGCCCAATCCGCCTACTCCCTGGGGCAAAAAACCATGGCCGCCCGCTACGGCAGCCTGGAGCTTACATCTTACGCCATATGGCTGGGGACCCTGTTTTTGTTGCCCTTTGGGCCGGCATTAATCCGCAGCCTGGGGGAGGCCCCTCTGGAATGCACCCTGGCGGTGGTCTACCTGGGGCTGGCGCCCGGCGCCCTGGGATATTTAACCTGGACCTACGCCCTTTCCAGAATGCCCGCCTCCCGGGCCGGGGTTTTTCTCTATCTGGTGCCACCCTTTGCTGTATTGATCGCCTGGGCCTGGCTGGGCGAGTTTCCCGCCCCAACCTCCCTGGCCGGGGGCGCATTGTCCCTTTTGGGGGTGGTCCTGGCCGCCTGGATAAGCCAGCCAAAAGCAAACCAATAGTTCGCCGCAAAAAACTACTGATGCCCTGGCCGTGCGCCCACAGCCGCATTCAAAAGTGGCCGAGCAACCCCGCGATTTTTCAACAAATCCCGTCTTAGCCAGTTCTTATTAATTGGCCTTTTTCATGAAAAGAAAGCCAGGTGGGCCGCATGGATTTTTCAGCGGCCTGGTATATAATTGAGATAAAGGAAACAGCAACGTCACAGGATATATTGAAATCAAACCCAGACAAGTTTCCTGTCTTGGAGTGTGGAGGATAGTGGCCCAAAGTATCAACAACCGTTTGAACAGAGGGAAATCTAGTTGAGTTGGGCTGGAACCAGGCTCTATTTCCTTATCCAACCGGGCATGCAATTTAATCCATACCATGATACTATGAACTGAGGGCTATAAGTTCATTACGCCTGCCTGTTGCTTTCAGTGAGAAAATTAAAGACCTGTTTTAACGTCGGAAACGGCCTTCTGCCAGCAGAGGCCGCCTTACCGCGTTTTACTAAGGTATGCAGCCATGTTTCACAAAATAGCCGGCCATACATGGGCCAGAGATCCCTTGAGCGAGTGCGAATCCTTTTTTGACAGCATATTCCAGCAGAGCCCCCATTCCATGTGGATATCTGATGCTAAAGGCACCCTAATCAGGATAAACCCGGCCTGTTGCAATTTATTTAAGCTGGACCCCAAGGAAGTGATCGGAAAATATAACATATTTGAGGACAATATCGTCGAGCAACAAGGTTTCATGCCCAAGGTTGAGTCTGTATTTCAACAGGGCCGGGCTGTAAATTTCGAAATAGTGTATGACAGTTCTGACCTTAAGCATCTAGAGCTGAAGAACACCGTCGCCACATTCCTGGATGTCAATATATTCCCTGTAAAAAACCAAAAAGGCCAAGTAACCAACGCTGTGATCCAACACAGGGACATCACCCGGCGAAAGCGGGCAGAGGAAGCCCTAACCGTGAATGAGGACCGATACCGGGAGTTGTTCGACAACATGAGCGCCGGCGTGGGGGTCTATGAGGCGGTGGACGGGGGCGAAGATTTTATCTTCAAAGACGTAAATGAAGCCGCCTTACGTATCACTCAAAAAACCAAAGAGGAACTTCTGGGCAGACGCGTCAGACAGGTTTACCCGGGCATAGAAGACTTGGGGCTTCCGGAGGTTTTCAGGCGGGTGTGGCGCAGCGGCAAACCAGAGACCTGTCCCAGCGCCCTATACGTGGATCAACTCCTGAACCTGTGGTTTGACATTTCCGTCTACAAACTGCCCAGCGGGGAGTTGGTCGCCATCTACGACGACATCACCGAGCGCAAACGGGTCGAGCAGGAACTGCTCCTGACCAAGTTCTCCACTGATTCGGCCTCGGCCAGCATCTTCCGCTTAACTCAGGAAGGTGAATTCATTTATGTAAATGACACCGCCTGCAAAAGGCTGGGTTATTCACGCGAGGAACTGATCGGCAAAAACGTCTCTTTGGTGGATCCCGACTACCCCACCGAAAGGCAGGCCGAGCTCTGGGAGCAGTTTCGGTATAACCAGGTCTTGACCTTTGAGACCAAGCACCGGACCAAGGACGGACAAATATTCCCGGTGGAGGTCACCTGCCAATACATGAAATACGAAAATCGGGAGTATGTGTTCGTTTTTGCCGTGGATATCACGGAAAGGAAAAAGCTGGAAAACCAACTGCGCCATGCCCAGAAAATGGAGGCCATCGGAACTCTGGCGGGCGGCATCGCCCATGATTTCAACAACATCCTGGGCGCCATAATCGGCTACACGGAGCTGTCCCTGGATCGGGACCGGCGCGGCATTTCCAGCCCTCAAATGCTAAGCGAGGTGCTGAAGGCGGCCAACCGGGCCAAGGACCTGGTGAGTCAAATCCTGGCCTTTAGCCGCAAGTCCGATGCCAACTTAAAGCCCCTGAATATAAATGAAGTTGTGAATCAGTCCGTGAAGCTGCTGGAGCGCACCCTTCCCAAAATGGTCAACATCAGGCTGATCCTCAGCCCTGACTTGAAAAAATTGCGCGGAGACCGGGTTCAATTGGAGCAGGTGATCATGAACCTGGGCGCCAATGCCAGTGACGCCATGCCCGATGGCGGGTCTTTAACCATAGAGACCCAAAATGTAACCTTGGGAGAAGAATATTCCGGAACCCACATGGAGATACCCCAGGGCCCATATGTGCTTTTGTCAGTCTCGGACAACGGCTTCGGTATTGATAAAGAAACGGTCCAACACATCTTCGACCCATTCTATACCACCAAGGAAGTAGGCAAAGGGACCGGCCTGGGCTTGTCCACGGTGTATGGAATTATAAAAAACCACGGCGGGCACATCTCATGCTATAGCGAGTCGGGCCATGGAACCACCTTCAAGATCTTCCTGCCCAGTGTGGATCAAGAAGACTTGGAGGAGGCCTTGCCCTCAACCCTGGAGGAGAAGCTTCCCGGGGGCACCGAGACCATTCTGCTGGTCGACGATGAAGCCGCCCTCCTGGATATCGGCCGGATATTTTTATCAGATGAAGGCTATCAGATCGTCACCGCCGGCAGCGGCGAAGAAGCCCTGAAAATCTACCAAGGCAACGAGGGCCACCCTGACCTGGTGATCCTGGACGTGGGCATGCCGGGAATGGGCGGGCAGCAATGCCTGGCCAAAATACTGGAAATCGACCCCAGCGCCAAGGTCGTAATCACCAGCGGCTATTCGCGCAATAATCAACTCAAACGGATCCTGGAGGCCGGCGCTTCGGGATTTGTGGCCAAACCTTTTCAAAGAGCAGACCTGCTTCTGACCGTCAGGCAGGTGCTGGATCTGCCCGGCGAGGCTGCCAGTCAACTCGCCTGAACCCTGGCCCCTCTTCTGGAATGGGGCAATCCTGACGGCTGAGGTCATCGAGTGGCCGCCCTCCCTTTAATCATGACGCCGGTTATGACCCCTTGACATGCAGGCCTGCAGATGCGGGTGCGTTGCCCTGTCCGGGCGCGAATGCTATGCTTGGGCCGAGCGATCATTGGCAGAGGGCTGGGCTATTGGATTATTACCCCGCATTTTTGGATCTGCGCGGCCGCTTGGTGTTGCTGGTGGGGGGCGGCCAGGTGGCGGCGCGCAAGCTGGCGGCGCTCTTGGAGGCCGGAGCCCGGGTCCGTCTGGTGGCCCCTGAGCTGCATCCCCAGACCCAGGCCTGCCTGGGCCCAAAGGTGGAGCACCGCCAGGGGGTGTTCCGGCCTGAGGACCTGGAGGGGGTCTGTCTGGTCATCAGCGCCACTGACGATGAAGAGGTGAACCGCCAGGTGGCCGCCGAGGCCGAAGGCCGGGGGCTCTTTGTCAATGTGGTGGATGTGCCCCGGCTTTGCAGTTTCATCGTGCCCGCCAGCCTGCGCCGGGGGGATCTCTGCCTGGCGGTCAGCACCGGAGGCGCCTCCCCGGCCGCGGCTAGAAGGCTGCGTGAGGCCCTGGAGCTTCAATTCGGTCCGGAGTGGGAGCCTTATCTCCGCCTGATGCGGGCCTTGCGTAAGTGGCTGACCGCCCAGGGCCGGCCCCCGTCTGAGAACCGGCCTTTGTTTTTCGCCCTGGCCGATTCAAATCTGCTGGAGCTGGTGGCGGCCGGAGACTTCCAGGAGGTGGAGACCGCCGTGCGCAAACTTCTGGGCAAGGACTTCAGCCTGGCTGAACTGGGCTGGGGCCCCCAGGACCTAAAGCCGAAAGGGGAAGAGCAGGCGTGAGCACCGCACTGCATTGGGCCGCCTTGGCCTGTTACCTGGCGGGAACGGTTGTTTATCTGTCTTTTGTGCTCTGGCAGCGGCAGCGGCTGCATGCCTGGGGCCAGGCCGTACTCTGGGCAGGGCTGGCCCTGCATACCCTGGCCCTGGCTGCGGCCTGGATGGAAGGCGGCACCGTGCCTGCGGTCAGCCTGCGCCAATTTCTGGATGTCTTCTCCTGGGGCATTATGGCGGCGGCCCTTTTCATCAACCTAAAGCTGAGGGTAATGATTTTGGGGGCCTTGACCGCCCCCCTTTGCTCGCTGCTGCTTCTGGGCGCCTGGGTGCTGCCCTCACCGGCGGACCCGCCCTCGGCCTTGATGGCCAGCATATGGGTGGTGATTCACGTAGTAGCCATGCTCATCGGTTACGGCCTTTTGGCCTTGACCTTCCTGGGCGGGATCCTTTACCTGATCCAGGAGAACCTGATCCGGGCCAAACGCCTGGGGGCGGCGTTCAAGCGCCTGCCCTCCTTGAGCCGGGTGGACGAGCTTTGCCAGCGCGCCCTGGTGGCCGGCTTCACCGCCTTCACCCTGGGGATGATCTCAGGCGCCATATACGGCCAGGTGGCCTTGGGCTCCTATTGGCGCTGGGACCCCAAAGAGGTCTGGAGCCTGATTACCTGGCTCTTTTACGCGGCCTTGCTGCATACCCGCCTGACCCGGGGATGGAGGGGGCGGCGGGGGGCCTGGCTGGCGGTGATCGCCTTTGGGGTGCTGATGTTCACCTTCATCGGCGCCGGCCTCTTGTTCCCCGGCTACCATAACTTCGCCACCATCACCAGCCTCACGGGGCCTCCCCAGTGAAACTGATATTGACCGGCTTGAACCACGAGACCGCCGCCCTGGAGGTGCGCGAGTGTCTGGCCCCGGAAGCGGAGGTGGTGGGTGATTTGTTGAAACAGGCCCTGGGCCAAAAGGGCGTGCGCGAGGCCTTTATGGTCTCCACCTGTAACCGGGTGGAGCTGTTGGTGGCGGTGGAGGATGCCGCCACCGAGCCAGGGCATATACGCGATTGGCTGGTAAAGGACAAACCCCTCAGCCCCCAACAGGTGGAAAATAGCCTGTACCTGCATGTGAATGAAGATGCGGTGCGCCACCTGTTCCGGGTGGCCGCCAGCCTGGATTCCATGGTGGTGGGCGAGCCCCAGATCCTGGGGCAGATCAAACAGGCCTACCGGCAGGCGACCCAGGCCGGCGCCACCCACACCGTGCTCAACCGGCTATTGCACAAGACCTTTCAGGTGGCCAAACGGGTGCGCAGCGAGACCCGTATCGGCAGCGCCGCCCTTAGCGTATCCAGCGCCGCCGTGGACCTGGCCGGCAAGATCTTCGACCCCCTGAGCCAGCGCAGCGCCCTGCTCATCGGCGCCGGCGAGATGGCTGAGCTGGCCGCCGAGCACCTGCTGGGGCACGGGATACTCTCCCTGAACGTGGCCAACCGCACCTTGGAGCGGGCGGTGGACCTGGCCAAACGATTCGGCAGGGGCACCGCCTTTCGTCTGGAAGACCTGCCCGAGGCCCTGGCCCAGGCGGACATCGTGATAACCTCCACCGGTGCCTCCCGGGTCGTCATCACCAAGGCCATGGCCCGGGATGCCTTGAAGAAGCGCCGGGGCCAGCCCCTCTTTTTCATAGACATCGCCGTGCCCCGGGACGTGGAGCCCCAGGTGAGCGAGCTGGACGGCTGTTTTGTCTATGACATCGACGACCTGAGCCAGGTGGTGGAGAATAACCGCAAGGCCCGCTCCCATGAGGCCCGCGCCGCCGAGCGCATTGTGGCCGAGGAAGTGGTCAAGTTCCAACGCTGGCTGGCCTCCCTGGAGGTGGTCCCCACCATAACCGGCCTTACCAACAAGGCCGAAGCCATCCGCCAGGCCGAGATCAGCCGCAGCCTCAAAGACCTGGGCCAGCTTAGCCCCCAGCAGCTGGAGTCCCTGCAGACCTTGACCAAGTCCATTGTAAAGAAGCTCCTGCACGACCCCATCCTCTTCCTCAAGGAACAGTCCCACGACAAAAGCCAGCAGACCAAAAGGGGCCAGCTGGCCACGGTGCAGCGCATGTTCAAGCTGGGGGAAAACGGCGAAGAATAAGCACCCAGTTTAGTTTAACGCCGACCGGCGCCTTTCCTGGGCGGCGATTTTGCCCTTACCGTATATTTGCCAAAGGGACCGGCATCCACCCATCGCCGCTTGCCAGGGCACACTGCCCAAAGGCCCCTCAAGAACCGGCTTGCTCTTGAGGTGCTGGGTTATGCAGCAACAAAGTGCTCGCCCCAAAGGCGGCCAGGTTCAACCCCATCCAGGCCAGGAAAAAGCCCTGAAAACCCATGTGCACCACCAAAAACCCGCCTGTAAGAGGACCGAAAAAATAACCCACCTGCAAGGCCAGCATCATGAGGTTGGCGTTCAGGGACCGCAGATGGGGTTCAGAGTAAAGGAACATCAGCGAGTTCAGGGCGGGATAGCCCAGGCTGGCGCCCATCCCGAAAAGCAGGGCAATGGGGATTACGGGTGCGGTGGTGGTGGTAAAGGCCAGGGCCAGGAACCCCCCGGCGGCAAACAAAAAAGCCAGTTTCAGAAGCAGCACCTTGCTGTATCTGTCGAAGATACGGCTGCCAAAGGTCCGGATTGCCAGCATCAGAAGCATCTGCACTGCAAAGAAGTAGCCCACATTGTGGAGGCCGATCTGCCCAGCGAATTCCTTGAACAGAAAAAAGAGCCCCGAGAAGTTCAGGAAATTAACGCACTGGGCGCCCAACATCACGGCCACAGGCATCCGGGAGACATTTTGCCTTATCTCCGCCCAAGAGAGCAGCCGGGGCTTATGCTCCTTGCTCCTACCCGCCCAACGCCCCCTCATTAAGACCAACACCACCGCGGCCGCGGGCACCAGCAGCACCGCCATGCCCGCGTAGGCATGAGCGAAAGTGGGCAGCCAAGGCGACAGGGCGTCTACAACCGTAGGCACCAAGGCATAGGGAATAAGTATGGCCGCAGAGTAGATGGCAAAGCCCTGGCCGCTTCTATCGGCCGGGATCACCCGTACCAATAGGGCCAGGGAAGAGGCGGAAAGGCAGAACATCCCCGCTCCGTTGATTATGCGCAATATCAGCAGGGCCCAGAAGGAGGCCGCGAACAGATAGGCCACTCCACAAGCGGCCATGGTGAGTATTCCCAGGAGCATCAGTTTGGGGGCGTTATGGTGGTTCACAAAGGGGCTGGCAAATAAATAAAGGGGGATTGCGGTGAGAGAGTACACCCCGATGAGAAAACCCCTGAGGTCCCCGGGTATGCCCAGGTTGGCCAAGTGATTGAATAGATTGTAGAAGACTGCGATATTGCAGAATACCAGCAGTATAATGCCCAAGAGGCTGACGTATTCAAAACCAAACAGCTTGGAGGGCTTAGTCATGGGAGGTTTACCTGAGCCAAAGAACTCTATTGCCGCCGCCGGCCGGAATCCGTTTAGGCAATGCCAGACCGCCCAGTCTTGAACGGGCGGCGGTGGGGAGCAGCAACTTCCACCGGCAGGCCCATATTAACACGGCCAAGGCCGCCCAGCCGGGTGAACCATACTCAACCTTGTCCCAAGGGCGCACAAAAGCAGGCGCAAATAAGATCCTGGCCATCATCTGCCCCTGATATTCCTGCGCCTGGGCACCAAATTCAAGGAAATCCGGCTTGAACAAAGCCGGGTACGGGCAAGTCATGATTTTTTTAGGGAATGTATCTTATAGTCCAATCAGAGCCAAGATTTTCATCGAGAGGGCGGCCTTTTCAGGCCAAAGCTCACAACATCGTCTGAAAATGCTTCAGCTCTTCATAGGGCATCAGCGCACCCAAGGCGGTGTTCTCGGTGGCGATTCCGGCCTCCTCCACCGCGGCCAAGGGGTTGAGGCCGCCGATCACCACCAGGCCCACCCGCCCCGGCGGAACCGGTACTTCCAGAAGGGGCTGTCCGGGCCTGCCCACCAGGAGAATGCCCCCCATGCCGATTTTTTGCATGCGGACGTTGAGGCGGCGTGCGGCCTCGGCGCAGGGCGCCGGTATCTCCCTAAAGGACGCCCCCACCTGGCCGTTGCCGGTGCGGGCGGCCCGGCCCACGCTGGTCATGCGGCCCTTTATGAAGATCTCCAAGGGATCCAGGGTGGTTCCGTTGTAGTGAATAATCTGGGTGAAGCGGAAGGGCTTGCCGTCCATCATCTGCAAGAGCCCGCCGAAACGGTTGCTGGCCGGAATTCCCGCCTGCAACAGCACTCCGTTGACGCTCACCGAACAGATGGTGGCCACGGTGTACTGGCCGGTGCCCACCCGGTGGCCGGCCAGGTGCCGGCCGGGACCGGCCACCAGCAGCCTGTCCCCCATGGACAAGCCGGACTCAAACACCTGCCGCATCACCGCCGAGGCCTCGCCCAGGCGGCTGGCCTCCAGGCTGGACAGGTTCACCACCACCTGGCCCTGGGCCGGGCGCAGGCGGAAATTCATGCGGTAGGTAAGCTCGTCCACGCGGGCGCCGATATAGCCCACCTTGTCCACAGCCCCGGCATTTTGCAGTTCCCGGCGCCCCCGGTGGGTCAGGCGGCGGCCCCTCCTTCCCACTGATTCGGTAAGGCCATCCTCGTCGGTGCGTTTAAGGTAATATCTGATGGTGCGCTGACTCATGTCGCGGCCGGCCAGCTGCAAAGACTGGGCAATGCGGGTGCCGCCCAAAGGCCGGTCCGATTCGTTAAGCACCCGCAGGATGTCTAAAACTTTTTTCTGACTGCGTTCATCCATGGATAAACCTCTCCACATACCCCCCAAGCCTAGCTTCAGGTTTGACATCGGTCAAGTGCAAAAGCTGCAAATCTGCCGCAAAAATACTCTTTTTGGTGTCACCTAACGGAAATATAGATGCAGTTGCCCCATTGCCTAAATGTTTTTTCCACATATTAACCTTGAGTTACCTGCCTACTCCGGCAAAGGTTTTGGTCCTTGACAGATATGAGGGTTCATGGAATATTAGGCAACAATTGCCGCTTTCTTGAGGATCTGGTCTTGATTAGGAAGGAAACAACGGGGGTATGCCTGACTTACGCATAGCCCAAGCTCAGATCAACACCACTGTTGGGGATTTCGCCGGCAATCTCAGCTTGATCAGCAAGTACCTGACCCAGGCTAGAGAGGCGGGCGCGGACATCGTCTTGTTCCCGGAGTTGGTGGTTTGCGGCTATCCGCCCGAGGACCTGCTGCTCAAGCCCCGGTTTTTAGACGATAACCTCAGGGCCGTCGAAAAAGCGGCGGCCATGAGCGACGGCCTAATAGCGGTGGTGGGTTATGCCCAAAGGGATCAGGACAAAGTGTACAACGCCGCCGCCCTGCTGGCCGGGGGCCGGATAGCGGCCCGGTATTACAAAGTGGAGCTCCCCAACTACGGGGTGTTTGACGAAAAACGCTACTTCCATCCCGGCCAAGGCTGCCAGCTCCTGGACCTGGAAGGGGTGCGCCTGATACTGACCATCTGCGAGGATATGTGGATCAAGCATAGCGCCCCCGAGACCTGCGCCCAGGCCCATCAAGCGCAGGTGGCCCTGAACATCTCCTCCTCCCCCTTTCACGCCGGCAAGCTGGCCCTGCGCCGGGAGATACTGGCCGGCTTCGCGCGCCGCTCCGGGACTTATGTCTGTTACACCAACCTGGTGGGCGGCCAGGATGAGTTGATCTTCGACGGCGGCAGCCTGGTGATGGACCCCCAAGGCGGGCTGGTGGCCTGCGCCTCTCTTTTTAAGGAGGAGCTGCTTATAACCGACCTCAACCTGCCTGCGGCCGAGCCCTTGCCAGACCTGACGCCTCCCCACAATCATATAAGCCTGGACCTGCCTGAGCGGTCCGGCCAAGGCCGCCCGCAACCTGTCCCGCCCCATCCGGCGCCCCCGAAGCTGAGCCTGGAAGAGGAAGTCTATCAGGCCCTGGTCCTGGGCACCCGGGACTATGTGCGCAAAAACGGCTTCAACAAGGTGGTGTTGGGCCTAAGCGGCGGCATAGACTCCAGCCTCACCGCGGCGGTGGCGGTGGACGCCTTGGGCAGGGAAAACGTGGCCGGCGTGACCATGCCCAGCAGATACAATTCCGCCGAGACCCAAGGCGACGCCGCCGCTTTGGCCCGGAATCTGGGCATTGAATTGATGACCGTGCCCATACAGGGAATTTTGGATTCTTACCTAAAAGAGATGGCCGCTGTGTTCGGCTCCGAGCCCTTGGGGGTGGCGGCGGAGAATCTGCAAGCCCGCATCCGGGGCAACATACTGATGGGACTTTCCAACCGCTTCGGCTGGCTGGTTTTGACCACCGGCAACAAGAGCGAAACCGCGGTGGGCTACTGCACTCTCTATGGAGATACCGCCGGCGGCTTTGCCGTAATCAAGGACGTGCCCAAGACCCTGGTTTACAGCTTGAGCCTTTATGTAAACCAAAAGGCCGGGAGCCAGATCATACCCGCCAGCGTGATCGAACGGCCACCCTCAGCCGAACTGAAAGAGGACCAAACCGACCAGGACAGCCTGCCTCCCTATGAGGTTTTAGACCCCATACTAAAGGATTATGTTGAAAACGACATGGTGGTCGACGAGATAGCAGCCAAGGGAAATGATTCCGAAATCGTCAAGGAAATGGTGCGCCTGGTGGATTTGAACGAATACAAGCGGCGTCAGGCGCCGCCGGGGGTGAAGATAACCCCCAAGGCCTTTGGCAAGGACCGTAGGCTGCCCATTACCAATCATTATCGGCCTGGATGGGAAAACGAGTGAGCATATAGCCGGTCCGGCTTATGCGGATCGGCCCGGCCAGGACCCGGATTGTTCCTTAAGCTGGTTTATCGTCCTCCTCCTGCGACGCATAGCAAAAGCAAGGCCTGGCAAACCAAACTTCTGGGGCCCCGAGCCCAAAAGGGCGCGGAGCCAAAGAGTAGGCGAATCATGCTTAAAAGGCACCAAAAAATCATAACCCAGGGCAAGGACACCAGCGCCTGCGGCATAACCGGCTTTATCTCCGAGGCGGGCGAACTCATCTCCGGAGAATACATTCTCCGCTCCATCGCCAACATGCACGACCGGGGCAACGGTTTGGGCGGGGGCATCGCCGCCTACGGCATCTATCCCCAGATGCGGGACCACTATGCCCTGCACATCATGTATGACGACATGAAAGACAAACAACAGGCCGAGGGCATAATCGCCAACTGGTGCACCGTGTTCGGCGACGAGTCCATCCCCACCCGCCCTCATCCCCAGATCACCACCCGGCCTATCCTGCACCGCTATTTCGTGGACATAAAGCCCGAGGTGCTGGAGCGCTTCTGTGAAGAAGACGAGGACGAGGCCCTGGTGGACTTGGTGATGCGCATCAATACCGATGTCGCAGGAGGGTTCGTGTTCAGCAGCGGTAAAAACATGGGCGTGTTCAAGGGCGTGGGCTACCCCGAGTACATAGGCGAGTTCTTCCGCCTGGAGGAGTACCGGGGATACTGCTGGACCGCCCATAACCGTTTTCCCACCAACACAACCGGCTGGTGGGGCGGGGCCCATCCCTTTTCTTTGCTGGACTGGTCCGTGGTGCACAACGGCGAGATCTCCTCCTACGGCATCAACAAGCGCTATCTGGCCGACTTCGGCTACCATTGCACCCTGCAGACCGATACCGAGGTGGTGGCCTACCTTTTCGACCTGCTGGTGCGCAAGCACCGGCTGCCCCTGGAGGCGGCCTGCCTGGCCATGGCCCCGCCCTTTTGGAACCAAGTGGATCATCTGCCCCCAGAACGCCGGAATTTCACCGAAGCCCTGAGGATGGTCTATGGCGGGGCTTTGTTGAACGGGCCTTTCGCGGTGCTGGTGGGATACAGCGGCGGCCTGGTGGGATTCAATGACCGCACCAAGCTGCGGCCCATGGTGGCGGCCCGCAAGAAACAGATGCTCTACCTCTCCAGCGAGGAGGGGGCCATACGGGAGATCTGCCCCGATCCGGAGGAGGTCTGGCATGCCACCGCCGGAGTGCCGGTTATAGGCCGTCTCAAAGACCCGGAAAAGACATTGGGTGAAAAGGGGGCCGCCCGCCTGGAACGTCAGGCCTGCGTGCTTACCGGCGGGGCCGCCCCGCCGGTATTTCGGCCTCAGGCACCGAACCAATAAGGGAGGCCGCATTGACAGCGGTTTTTTATAAGAGGGGGATAGACAGAGCCTGGGGAGGCCCAAGTTGAGCAAACGTCTGGTCCAGCCAGAATATTACATACACCGCGATCCCAGCCGCTGCATAGAGTGTCAGGTCTGCGTGCGCCAGTGCGCCAATTCCTGCCACGCCTGGGATAAAGAGACGGAGTCGGTCATCAGCAACGAGAGGGCTTGTGTGGGCTGTCAGCGCTGCGTAACCCTTTGCCCCACCCAGGCCCTGGCGGTGCGCAAGGCCCCGCCGGAGTTCGCCCCCGAGGCCAACTGGACCGCCAGCGTGATCCAGAACATATACCGGCAGGCCGAAACCGGGGGGGTGCTCCTGGCCGCCATGGGCAACAGCGAAAGCGCCCCCATCTACTGGGACAAGATGCTGCTGAACGCCAGCCAGGTGACCAACCCCTCCATCGACCCCCTGCGGGAGCCCATGGAGCTGCTCACCTTCCTGGGCCGCAAACCCGAACGCCTGGAGTTCAGCCTGGACCGGGGCCAGCCCAGCCTGGCCACCGAACTGGCGCCCCAGCTCACCCTCAAGACGCCGATCCTGTTCAGCGCCATGAGCTATGGGGCCATCAGCTACAACGCCTTCAAGTCCCTGGTCTTGGCGGCCCGGGAGGCGGGCATCTACATGAACACCGGTGAGGGGGGCCTGCACCCCGACTTCCGCCCCTATGGCGACAATATCATCGTGCAGGTGGCCTCGGGCCGCTTCGGTGTGGACATCGATTATCTGAACCTGGCGGCGGCGGTGGAGATCAAGATCGGCCAGGGGGCCAAGCCGGGCATCGGCGGCCACCTCCCCGGAGAAAAGGTGGACGAAAAGATCAGCCAGACCCGCATGATCCCGGTGGGGACCGACGCCCTCTCGCCGGCTCCGCACCACGACATCTACTCCATAGAGGACCTGCGGCAACTGATCTATGCCCTCAAGGAAGCCACCCGCTACACCAAGCCGGTGAGCGTCAAGATCGCGGCGGTGCACAACGTGGCCGCCATCGCCAGCGGCATCGTGCGCGCCGGCGCCGATATCGTGGCCATCGACGGGTACAAGGGCGGCACCGGGGCGGCCCCCACCATGATCCGCAACAACGTGGGCATCCCCATCGAATTCGCCCTGGCCGCCGTGGACGACCGCCTGCGCCAGGAGGGGATCCGCCACCAGGCCTCCATTGTGGCCTGCGGCGGCTTCCGCTGCTCCGCCGATGTGGTCAAGGCCATCGCCCTGGGCGCGGACGCGGTCTATATCGGCACCAGCGCCCTGATCGCCCTGGGCTGTCACATGTGCCAGAAGTGCTACACCGGCAAGTGCAACTGGGGCATCGCCACCCAGGACCCCTATCTCACCCGCCGCCTGAACCCGGAGATAGGCACCCGCCACCTGGTCAACCTCATCCGGGGCTGGTCCCACGAGATCATGGAGATGATGGGCGGTATGGGCATAAACGCCGTAGAGAGCTTAAGGGGCAACCGCGAACATCTGCGGGGAGTCGGCCTCAGCAGCCGGGAGCTGGATATCCTGGGCATCAAGGCCGCCGGGGAGTAGGTAGATCATGAAGCGTATAAGGGCCAAGGAACAATACTGCATGAACTGCCGGCTCTGCGAGATAATGTGCCTGGTCAGCCATTCTAAGTCCAAGGACATAATCAAGGCCTTTCGTCATGAGCGGGGACAGGTGGTCTCCCGCCTGACCGTGGAGCGTTCGGGGCCGGTCAGCTTTGCGGTGCAGTGCCGCCACTGCCAGGAACCCTACTGCGTGGAGGGCTGCATGACCGGGGCCATGACCCTGGATACCGAGACGGGCCAAGTCACCCACGACCCCCAGGCCTGCGTGGGCTGCTGGATGTGCATCATGGTCTGCCCCAACGGCGCCCTGCAGCGGAATCCGGCCCACCACGTGGTGGCCAAATGCGATCTCTGTGCGGAGACCGGCACCCCGGCCTGTGTGGAGGCCTGCCCCAACGAGGCCCTGTTCGTCGAGGAATATGATGGATAAAAGCACTTACCTGATTGTAGGCAACTCGGCGGCGGCGGTGGGGGCGGTCACCGGCATACGCCGCACCGATCCCCAGGGCACTCTCACCATCCTTTCCCAGGAAAAGGAACACACCTACTCCCGCCCCTTGATCACCTACCTGCTGGGCGGGAAGGTAAATGAAGAGGCCATGCTCTACCGGCCCTTGGATTTTTATAAGGACCAACAGATAAATCCCGTGCTGGGGGTCAAGGCCGAAAGCCTGGATCCCAAGGCCCGGGTGATCAAGACCGGCCAGGGCCGCTCCCTGGGCTTTGAGCGGCTTCTTCTGGCCACCGGCGGGCGGCCTGTGCTGCCGCCCGGCCTTAAGGGCACCGATACTGAAGGCGTTTTCACCTTCACCACCTGGGAGGACGCCCGCCGCATTAAGGCCTATATACAAAAGAACCAGGTTAACAAGGCGGTGGTCATCGGCGGCGGGCTCATCGGGCTCAAGTCGGTGGAGGCCCTGACCGCCCTGGGAATCAAGGTCTCGGTGGTGGAGATGGCCGGGCGGGTTTTGAGCCTGACCCTGGACGAGACCGCCTCCACCATGGTGGCCCAGGCCCTGGAAGGGGCCGGGGTGGAGGTGCTTTGCGGCGTTACTGTGAGCAGCATTCAATCCCAGGAGGGCAAGGTCAGCGGCGTGACCTTGAGTAACAAGAAAAAACGTTCTTGCGGGCTGGTCATCTTGGCCATAGGCGTAGTCCCGGACACCCGCCTGGCCCGGGATGCGGGCATCAAGGTGGACCGGGGCATCCTGGTGGACAACCGCCTCATGACCAATCTGGAGGGCATCTATGCCGCCGGGGACGTGGCCCAGGCCGAGGAACTCCTAAGCGGCGAAAAGCGCACCATCCCCATCTGGCCCAATGCCTTCCGCCAGGGCTTTTTCGCCGGCTGCAACATGGCGGGCGGGCAGGCCGAGTATGAGGGGGGCCTGGCCATGAACGCTGTGGAGGTCTGCGGACTGGCCACCGTGAGCGTGGGCATCAGCAACCCCGGCAGCGGCGGCTATGAGGAGTTGTCGGACCACAATCCCCAGACCGGGGCCTACAAAAAACTGGTGCTCCAGGGAAACCGGCTGGTGGGTATGGTGTTTGTGGGAG